>JBBIVS010000001.1:0-3484 GCA_037439605.1 Draconibacterium sp.
GCAGGAACAATTCCGGGAATTTCAGCCAGTTTTTTATCGAGGTATATTGCATTTTCCAAACGGATTTCAGCATCTTTTCCGATCCGGTTCATTTGCGACATCAGGGTAATTGCCTGAATTTGCTGCATCCGCCGGTTACTGCCACGAATCGGGTAATCCGAAGTTCGCTGAACACTTCCAAACGGCCGTCCGCAATTGTGGAAAGCGTGACAACGATCCATAATTTCATCGTTATTTCCAACAACTGCGCCCCCTTCGCCGGTAGGCAGATTTTTTGAATTCTGAAAGCTGAAACATCCCAAATCGCCCAATGTACCAAGTTTTTTTCCCTTGTATTCACCCAACCATGCCTGGCAGGCATCTTCAACCACTTTCAGATTATGTTTTCGTGCAACGGCATTTATTTTATCCATATCCACGGGCAACCCGTAAATGTGAACCGGTAAAATTGCAGATGTGCGTTCGGTAATGCGTTCTTCTATTTTCGATGTTTCGATTAAAAATATTTCCGGATTTGTATCGACAAAAACCGGCAGCGCTTTGCTCATAAAAATAACATTGTACGTGGCAATAAAGGTGAATGGTGAAACCAGTACTTCATCGCCGGCATCAACTCCCAAAACATGAAGTGCAACCAGCAATGCAGTTGTTCCGCTGGCAGTTGCCAGGCAACGTTTTGTACCCATCAGTCCGGCATATTTTTTCTCGAATTCAGCCACGTAATCACCATTTCCGCGCCACCATTTACCGCTTCGGAGCATGGCAATTACATCTGCTTCGGCTGTCTGATCCCAAACAGGCCAGGCAGGCCAGCCTGCTGTACGTACTTTTTCACCGCCATTAACAGCTAATTTTGTAATATTTTCAAAATTAAACGGTACAAACGAAAGGTTGGAAATCGCAACTGCTGCACCCGCAGTTCCGGTAATTATTGCCTGACGGCGCGTAATTTTTCGGTTTGACATAGCTTTGGTTTATTTAGATTTTCGACATGTTATTTTTTTAAATACATTACAGAAATACTGCTTTAAACCTTGAAATTTACACAAAACTATCCATTTAGAAAAAAATAAAATTTGAATGTTCCTTAAATCCGCAGCTTAAAAATTAGGTTTTTAAAAATAGTCTTTTTTAGGTTTAGAAGCCTTAAAATTTGGCATTTTCAGCTTATTGGTTGCTTCATGGTTGTATTTTCCGGTTTATGCTGTGCTGCCGACAGTGGATTTTAACCACCAACCTGATATGACTGGTCTTTTTCTTTTAAAAATAAGTCAGGAGATATTCTTGTTTGCATATCCACTGTATATCAGGCAGTTAAATTTGACAGGAAAGCATAGCTATCCCAACGATCTTGAAGATATTTGGTTTTTACTCCAATAACAGGTGGTATTTTTTTGTCGAAAACAGTTTTAGTATTTGTTGTCTCCCCTGAGTTATCCATTTGGATGGAACAACCATGAAGCGGAAAATAAATTTTTTTAACCGGAATGTTGGCTTGATGAAATCCAACTTTTTACTGATGAAATCGGTCAGAAAGTAGTAAAGGTTCCGGCAGATTGCCATCATGACAAGGAATACGGTGTTTTCATGAAGGAAGGAGAATGGCATTTTTTTCCAAAGAAAATCATTGTTCATCTCGTCAAACAGACGCTCGCTGTCGCCCCTGTCGTTATAAAATTCAACTACTTCGAGGCCGGTCATCTCGTAGTTGTTAGTCATGATTGCCCTGTAGGTGAAATCGTCACCCAGAAACAGGTCGCCTTGTCCGTCGGGGTTCTTCTCCCTGGTTATCACATAACGGTAGGTTTTGTCCCAGCCAAATGGCGCATATTCAATAGATGTTACCTGGTATTCTTTAAACCCAATTGTTTCTGTTTCCCAATAAGTTACCTTCTTCAGCATATCGTAAAGGCTCGCACACCGTTGTGCCCTGATGTAGAAATAGGTACTGTTGGCTTCAACCACTGGAACAACGCTTTGGTCGAACGACCCACAGTCCATCCGGCTGTGCTTCACTTTGATTTTATTTTCACCTAATATCTGGTAAGCCCTTTTCAGGGTTTCGTCCTGCATATATTTCACGTTGCTGTTGCCATTGCGGTTTTCAATGTAAACAGGAAAGTTGCCTATTGAAGCTATTCCGGGAAAATAACCGTCGGCTTGTTTGTAGCTCCGTTTCGAGTCATACTTGTCGGTGGGAATAAACTGGTTGTCGTAGTCAAAAATATAGCCCTCATTTTTGGGGGACAATTGACCTGTCTGAACCAGCAACTTGACCAACAACGTATTCATTTTCATATTGATATTGAAATCATGTTCAATGCCGGTTTTTGATATGACTGTTTCTTTTTTTGTGGCCAGTTCTTTCTGCATCCTGAGCAAAGTGTCAGCCGAACACACTTCAAACCCTTTTACATGAGCAAGTTCCGTACGCAGGTGTTCGGTAATGTCTTCGGCGCATTCGCCGCCACAAAGCGTCATTAACAGGTACGACCGAAACAGGTCGCTGTACGAATATTCGGCTTTCACCCCACGTAGACCAAGAGTTTGGTCGATGGTTTTATAAACCGATGCATTACCGATAATATGATCAGCGAAATTTATTCCGCCAAAAGAGTTGATTTTTTCTGAAGAATATGTAATTTTCATCCGCGACGATGTTTTTCACCTAAATAAGTGAAAAATATTCAATCGGGCAAGCTTTGTAAGTCTTAATTTTACAGGGCTTCCCGATTTTTATACATTTTATTTTGCGGAGTTAAGGTTAAAATTGAAAGTGGAGAATATTGGTGGGGAGGTTTAAGTTCAAGGGGGCATGAAACCCCTTATGACGCCACAACTGTTGTTTCGTACGATTTATGGGGAAATAATCAGGGCAATCAGGCCCAACCATTGTTGTTGTCAAACAAAGGAAGATATGTTTGGTGCGACGAACCCATTAAATATGTTTTCGATAAAGGAAAACTGACTGTTACGAGCAGAGGTGGAAAAATTCATTTTGGGAAAAAAGGAGATAACCTGAGAGAAGCATACAATTTTGTTAGTAAAGAGTTCTTCCCATCCAACGGAAAAATTCCTGACGAATTATTATTTACACATCCGCAATACAATACCTGGATTGAATTGATGTACGACCAGAACGAAGCGGATATTCTGAAATATGCCGAGGATATAATTAACAAAGGCTATCCTCCGGGAGTTTTAATGATTGACGACAACTGGCAGGAGGATTACGGAAAATGGGATTTTTCACCCCGACGGTTTAAGGATCCAAAAGGAATGATTGACAAATTGCACAACATGGGGTTTAAAGTCATGGTTTGGATTTGTCCGTTTATCAGCGCCGATTCAGAAATTTTCAGGTATCTGGCCAAAGGAGGCATGTTACTCCTTGATGGAGAGAGAACCCTGGATATTTTGTGGGCAAATACGCAAAACAAAGCTGCTATTATTCGCTGGTGGAACGGAGCCAGCGCTTGTTTGG
>JBBIVS010000002.1:0-1243 GCA_037439605.1 Draconibacterium sp.
GCTTCTGGCAAGCGTCAGGATAGGATATTCAAAATATATCGGCGCCCTTTTTCATTCTCTGATAAATTATTCGACGGCATACCGCATGTTCCGCGAAAAAAATTATACCATCCTTCACGGGGCGTACCGGCTTGAAGCATTGTTTTACATTTTGTTTTCGATATTTATTTTCCAGATTATTTTGATGGAAGTTTCAAAACCTGAAATTTTTAACTGGTTAGTTTACGCCAAGACTTTTGGAACCGTAATTATCTATTTTTTGCTAAAAAAACTGGCATATCGTGGTTTTGGTTCCATCTTTATAAGCGCTTCCGATACGTCTGAATTCTTGTTTAACATGGATAATTTTAATCGCGGGGCCGGAATAATTCTTTTCCCGATTGTTGCAATAATTACATTCTATCCTTTCGAAAATGCTTTATTTCCGATAGTTGCAGGAGTTTTTATTTTTGGCGGCTTTTATGTGATGATGTTAAAAAGAGGTATCTCAATTTTATTAAAGAAACAGTTTCCAATATTTTATCTCTTTTTATACCTTTGTACCCTTGAAATTTTACCCTTGCTTTTAATTTATAAAATAACAGTTGATTAAGAAGGGGATAAGTTTTACTAAATGCAAAATATTTTGAAAGTTAAGAGCATTATCGTTTCGCAGCCGGATCCCAACACGGCAAAGTCACCGTATTTTGAGCTGGCTGAAAAGTATGGATTGAAAATTGATTTCAGGCCTTTTATTCAGGTTGAAGGAGTACCGGCCAAGGAGTTTCGCAATACACGTATTTATATTCTGGAGCATACGGCTGTGATTTTCACCAGCCGTACGGCAATTGATCATTTTTTCAGAATAAGCCAGGAATTGCGTATAACCATTCCCGATACCATGAAATATTTCTGTATTTCAGAAGCAACGGCTTTTTACCTGCAGAAATATATTGTTTACCGCAAACGTAAAATATTTTATGGCGACGGAAGATTTGCAGATTTGATAAATGTGATGAAAAAACACAAAGACGAGAATTTTCTGGTGCCGCTTTCTGATATTCATAAACAGGAAATACCCGAATTACTTAACGCCGAAGGGTACAAATACACAAAAGCTATACTTTACCGTACTGTCAGCGCCGATTTATCTGATCTGAGAGAAATTAATTACGATATACTTGTTTTCTTTAGTCCGCAAGGTATAAGGTCGCTTTTGCAGAACTTTCCGAATTTTGTGCAAAATGACATAAAAATTGCCTGC
>JBBIVS010000002.1:1255-4937 GCA_037439605.1 Draconibacterium sp.
CAAAGCAGTCCGCGATGCCGGGCTAAGACTCGATATTGAAGCCCCAACTGCCCAGGCACCATCAATGACAATGGCGCTTGAACAGTTTATTAAAAAGAATAATAAAGCCTAATCAGAAAAATATATAATTTTGAAAGGCTGTCCACCATCCGGCGGATAGCCTTTTTTGATTCAGAATGGATAAATTATCTGAAAATATTGACAGCGGAAAAGTGAATTTTTCATTTCAAAAAGATGAACGTCTTTGCAGTAAAAAGCTAATAGACAGGTTATTTATGGAAGGAAAATCATTCTTTGTGTTCCCTTTAAAAATTGTTTATCTCGAAACCAAAATTCCTTCCCGATTTCCGGTTCAGGCTGCATTTGCAGTGCCAAAAAAAAATTTTAAAAAGGCGGTAGATCGGAATTTGATAAAACGCAGAATGCGCGAAGCGTACCGGTTGATTAAATCGGAATTTTATAATGAAATTGGAGAAAAACAGGTGGCTGTTTTTTTTATATTTACTGCGAAAACCATTCCGGAATACAGGCAAATTGAAGCAGCGCTTAAAAAGGGACTTAAAAAGTTACTTTCTGAATTAAAAAACTAACCTTTAAAAACTAAGGTTATGATCAACAATCAACTTACTGCAATTACAGAAAACCAACAAAACTTTTTCAATAGTAACCAAACGCTCGATCTTAATTTTCGCAAATCGAAATTGGTGCAATTAAAAAGGAAGATTAAAGAGCATGAAACAGAAATTCTGGATGCATTAAATTCTGATTTGGGGAAATGTGAGTTTGAAGCATTTTTTACTGAAATTGGCTTGGTTCAGTATGAACTAAGCAACCACATTAAAAATTTGAGAAAATGGGCCCGCCCTAAAAAAGTGGCAACACCGTTATTTGAATTCCCCTCATCAAGTTACATTTACAGGCAACCTTTAGGCAGAGTGCTTGTAATTGCCCCGTTTAACTATCCGTTTATGCTGGCGTTTATGCCTTTGATTGGAGCAGTTGCAGCAGGCAATGTGGTTGTGGTAAAACCTTCTGAATTAACAGCAAAAACAGCAGCAGTTATCGAAAAAATTATTACTGCAGTGTTCGATCCTGCACATGTCTTGTTGGTTCAGGGTGGTATTGAAACCAGCCGGCAATTATTAAATCAGAAATGGGATAAAATATTTTTTACAGGAAGTTCACGGGTTGGAAAAATTGTAATGCAAGCTGCTGCTGAACATCTTACTCCTGTAATTCTTGAACTTGGAGGTAAAAATCCCGCGGTGGTTGATAAAGATGCAAATTTGGAGGTAGCTGCATGCCGGATAATTCTGGGAAAGTTGGTTAATGCCGGGCAGACTTGCATTGCGCCCGATTATTTATTTGTTCATATAGACGTTAGGGAGAAATTAGTTGATTTGTTAAAAGCAGCAATTGAACAGTTTTACGGTGCAACACCTGAAGAAAACAAGGAATATCCGAAAATTATAAATGAAATTGCAATTGAGCGGTTAAAGAAAATATTAGACGGGGAAATGGTGTTTTGCGGAGGAAATTCAGATAACCATTTGCGGTATTTTGAACCAACAATATTAACAGATGTAAATGTTGATTCGCCCGTAATGAAAGAGGAGATTTTTGGACCGGTTTTGCCCGTAATTTCTTTTGATAATATTGATAAGGTCATTGAATATATCCGAAACGGAGAAAAACCACTTTCGCTTTATTACTTTGGCGAAAACAAGAAAAACCAAAAAGATTTTCTGCTTAAAACTTATTCAGGAAATGCCGGAATCAATGAAGTTGCCATGCAATTTCTCAATCTTTCGTTACCCTTTGGAGGAGTTGGGTTTAGCGGGATGGGGACATATCATGGCCGAAACAGTTACAATGCTTTTTCTCATGAAAGGTCGGTTATAAAAACAACTACCATTATTGATTTGCCTTTGCGCTACCCACCATTTAAAAAAGCCGTTTTACAAATCATGCGTTTTTTGTTCAGATAAAAAAGCCCCAAAGAAATTATCTTCAGAGCTTTCAAATTTTATTTTTCCGGCAATTTATTCCTCATCCATAATTTCGGTTTGCATCCTTACCGAATCTTCGTGAATCAACTGAAAAAGAATCTTTACGAAAGTATCATTTAAATCCAGTTTCTTGCCAAGATTTACCCGGTCTTCCATTAACTGCGACCAACGGCTGATTTGTAATGCAGTAACGTTGTTTTCTTTTTTATACCGCCCGATTTGTTTCACAATTTCCACCCGCGACGATAGTGTTTCAAGCAATTCTGCATCAATGGCATCAATTCGGTTTCGCAAAACATCGAGACGGTTTTCAAATTCAGGATTATTTGCATTTTCGTACCTGATTACAAGGCGGTCGAGAAGTTTGGACAAATCAGCCGGAGTAAGCTGCTGGGCAGCATCGCTGAGGGCGCATGAAGGATCAATGTGCGATTCAAGCATTAAACCTTCCATTCCCATGTCGAATGCCTTTTGAGCTATTTCGAATAAAAATTCACGTTTGCCGGCAATGTGGCTTGGATCGCAAATAATAGGAAGGTTGGGCATCAAACGGCGAAGCTCGATGACAGTTTGCCAGTTGGGATAGTTTCGGTATTTGGTTTCCCTGAAAGGTGTAAAACCACGATGAATGGCTACAATATTTTTAATACCAGCCTGATGCACACGCTCAATAGCGCCCATCCACAACTGAACATCGGGATTAACAGGGTTTTTTACCATAATGACAGCGTTGCTGCCTTTCACCACGTCAGCAATTTCCTGCACTACAAAAGGGCTGGCAGTTGAGCGGGCGCCAATCCAGAGAACGTCCAACCCGGCTTTCATGGCTTCTTCGGTGTGCTGTGCATTGGCAACTTCAGTACCAACAGGTAAACCGGTTTCCTGTTTTACCAATTGCAGCCATTTTAAACCTATCGATCCAACGCCTTCAAACATTCCGGGACGGGTGCGGGGTTTCCAAACGCCTCCCCTGTAAACGAATACTCTTTTATCCTTAGCCAGTAATTTAGCAGTGTCAAGCGCCTGTTTTTCAGTTTCGAGACTACAAGGACCTGAGATTAACAGCGGGTTGTCCAGTTTCGGCAACCATGTTTTAATCGGATTAATTTCAAGTTTTAAAGTCATGTTTATTTTGTATAAAATTTTACTATTCTTTCTTCATTTTTTACAAGATGAGAATTTTCCCCTTCGAGTATTCCCCTGATTTTATTTGCATTTAAAATCAAATCGCGAAGTTTATCATCTTCTTCGTTTTGCAGGCAATCGCGAAATTCCTGAAGGTGCTTAATATAAACATCAAGCGATTCAACAACATAATTACGGTTTTGTTGAAAAATTGGGTGCCACATCGTGCTTGAACTTTTTGCCAAACGTACAGTGGAATTAAATCCACCGCTTGCAAGGTCGAAAATAATGCTTCTGTCCTCTTTTGATTGAACAGCATTGGCAAGTGCATAAGCTGCTGCATGGGGAAGATGAGAAATAAATGCTGTGCTGTGGTCCTGTTCATCGGCTGACATATAGGCAATGCTCATGCCGAGGGTTTGAAACATTTTTTCAATTAATGCCAGGTGCTGTGGCCCGGAGTCAGCCTGGTCGCATAAAATGGTTATTTTACCCTTAAAAAGATCTTCGAGCGCTGCAGTTGGCCCCGAATTTTCGGTGCCCGACAT
>JBBIVS010000002.1:4952-17581 GCA_037439605.1 Draconibacterium sp.
CGGAACAAATTGTTTTCTGCGGGGATGATTTCTGACCGATTCAATGATTACTCTTTTGGTCGAACTCATATCGGTTACAGTTGTATAACTGCTTATCAAATCGAGAACGCGCGGAAGCACAATAACTTCTTTATCAACCGGGATGGCAATAATAACAATATCGGCATTTTTTACCCCATCTTCGAGGGTTTCAATGCAATCCACCAACCCGATTTTCAACGCCTGCCGGGCATGTTCTTGGCTGGCTTCAACACCAATTATCACGGTGGCAAATTTGTTTCTCCGCAAATCAATTGCCAGCGAGCCTCCAATTAATCCAAGCCCAATAATTGTTACTTTCATTTGTTTCCTTTAATAAAAAAGGCCTCGATTTTTTCGAGACCTTTTGGTAAAATATTTTCAGTTACAACAATACCCTACTTGTAGATCCCGATTTCAGAACCATAATAAAAATAAAAGTAAAAATAGGAATTGTTAAAATTTGATTTCATTTTTAATTATTATGACGGCAAATATAGAGATATATTTTGAAATTGATTCATGCATTTAAAATTTGGTTCGAATTGTTAAGTTGCCCAATTTTAATTCCTGATTATTTTTTTTGAAAATACTTTTTCCCCGTTTTCATTTACTGTCAGTAAATACATACCACTTGAAAGGTGACTTAAATCTGTTTCTAATTTAATTTCTCCAAAGCAGTTATTCTTTTGGAATGATGTTACTTTTTGGCCGTAAAGACTGAATATCTCAATGGTCAGTTCATCAATGTTGTTCTTGGCCTGTACATTAACATTTAAAACATTGTTGAAAGGATTTGGATAAACCAGAATATTACCGGGGGATAACACCAAATCAGGCGATGATACTGGCGTTTGAATCCGCAAATTATCTATAGTCCAGCCCCAGCCGTTTGCATAGGGATCTGAAAATAACCTGAACTGAATTAAAATCGTGTCGTTGGCTTTAAAGTTTCCATTTTCAAGCAGTTTTATTTCGCGTTTTACATACCATTCAGAAATACCTATTGTGGTTGAAACCTGGTTTACCAAATTTTTATTGTAATTCACTTTCCATGTTACATTGGCTCCTGAATCATAGCCATTAATCAGCGGCAGCCAGGTTTTTCCGTTATCCTTACTTCCTTCAACAATCACGTAATCCCAAAAGTTATCGTCCCCAAATTTCGCCTGGTTTTCACCAGGTTCAACAAGAACAACCTCATCAAAACTCATGGTTCCGTTAGTTTTTAAAATAATTGGGTATTTAAGCAAAGTCGTAAAATTAAAGTTCGTATTGTTTTTATTAGGGCTTTTGTAGGGATGCGGACTGTGAAGTGAGCCGTTTTTAAACCCTTTTTCTGTATAAATATCAAAGTCATAAATGATGAAATCATTTGATGAAACGTTGAAATCATTATAATAGCCACCTATCGGATCAAATATTTTTTCAACCCTGAAACTGTAATAGTCATTAACCGGATTTACAGTTTTGTTTTTTGCCTTCGAAGAATCAACGGCATAAATCCGGTATTTAATAATATCAGCATCTTTAAGAAGTTTTACATCAGTTTTAAAGATACCGGAATAAATATTATTCGAATCGCGTTTTAATGCAAAGGGTTGCTGCTGAATATCATTAATTAAGAATTCAACAAATACCGAATTAACGCCAAGATTATCATCGGCAACAGTCGAAATCACAATTTTTTCCGCGTTTGTCACAAAATAGGGCAACGGAACATGATCAATTTTCGGGGGTTCCAAATCATCGCCTATGTTAACCGAATAAATTTCGGAAGGAGCCTCAGTTGGCATCGAAAATTTTCTCTTCATTATATCCGAAGCTCTGACAAAATAGTCAATTTTACCGGATTGAATACCGGGATTTAATGTTGCTGAGAAAATTCCGGTCGATTTATTGTGAATTAAAAGCAGCGAATCTTTATTGGTTTTGAATGAGTCTTTTGAATAGAACACAAAAACTGAATTAGAGTCAATCCCGGTATCAGTTTCAATGGCCAGATTAAATGTGATTGGTTTTTTCTCTTCAATATCTTTCGGTTTAACCAGTTTAAGTTTTGTATGTTTCCAGCCTATATCAGCCAATATTCCCTTGGTAATTGGTCCCGGGTCGTGTATTGCTTCACCTTTTCCAATTGCATGTGTCATGAGCGAATTTTCGGTATTCGAAGGGTATGTTGATTCGTTTAGATGATAAATGCTTGAACCATTGTTCCAGGTTGAGGGTGCATATAATCTGGGTTTGTTTCCTGTGTTGCTAAAAATTGCTGCCTGGCTACCCCAAAATAATTGATTGGAAATAAACGCATTGAATAAACCCGAGGAAGGCATTTTGAAAATATTTGTATCGGTAAGCAATTCATTTTTATCGTTCATTACCATAATATCGAAAGCTGATGCATCGCCGGCATTTTCATTTCCATATCCACCCACTGTTCCGGTAGTAAAAAAGAAACCTGTAAAACCAAGTCCATGTCCGATTTCGTGTAAAACAACTGTTACAAAGTCATAAAGAAGTTCCGGGGTTTTTCCATCTGTCCCAAAATACCATTTGATTTCTTTGTTAAAAGTTGCAACAATATCGGGAGACGCAGATCCTGAAATTTCGGTTTTTGTAATTTTTTCGACTACAGAAACGGGATAAAAACGGTTTTTACGTGGCGCATATTCAAAATCGGCATAATAATCAGAAGGTCCCGAACTACCCAGTATGTTATTATCCAATGTGCGCCATCTGGCTTCAATATAAATCGGAATATCAGATTCAATAATTTGCTCCCATATACTTACCGCGTATTCAAAAGCTGCTTTTGCATTTGCAGGGAATAAACTATAATTAACGATAATATCTGATTTCTTTTCAGTATCCGATTTAAGTAAAAATTCGGGAGGAGGAGGTATAAACGATTTTTCAATATGGCCTGATGCATAACACACAGGGTGTGGAACATTTAATTTTCTCATTTTTGATTGGTTTTGCGCATTTACAAAACGCCCATCAATTAAAACAAGAATAACAATCAACAATATTAATATTTTCACTTTTAAAGATTTCAGAGAAATAAAATACAAATTTAACAGGTTAATTGTTTTAGTAACGAAAATTAATTATGGTTAAAATCGGTAAAGCAACAACATACAATGAGCCTGAATTAAAAAAAAAATGCTGAAATAAATTCAGCATTTTTTTAAACACCATCGTCTGCGTTCATGCAGGAGTTCTAATCATCAATCATCAGTTTAAATAAGCTGTTTATTCTTTTTAAAAATCAGGTTGTAGAGTATTACAAGCGAAGCAATAAGGCCTACCACTGCGGCTGCAAAAGCAATTAATAATAATGTTTTCATAAATTAATTTTTAATAATTCTTTTTGATATGGTTTTTTGATTTGTATCGGTTAAAATTGCCATGTAAATTCCGGGTTTAATCATCGATAAGTCAATCTGTAATTTAGGATTGTACTTAATATCATTCATAGTTTGTTGAAAAACTGTTTCTCCCATTAAATTGGTAATAATTATATCAACAGATGACTGGTAGTTTATTTTTTCGCAATCAAAGGTTAAATTTCCTGAGAAGGGATTTGGATAAACATTTACATTTTCAATGCTGTTTCCACTTTTTGCCACTGCTTGTTTTTCCGAAATATTAACTGTCCAGCCCAATTCAGATAAAATATAAAGCGTTCTTTCACCCGGGTTATGTATGGCTTCACCCTTATATGCATTAGCGCTCATTAATTCGTTTGGTGCTCCTTTTGAAAAGTCAGTTTTTTTCAAATGGTAAATACTCTTTCCATTTTCCCAAGAATTAGGAGAATAAACAGACACATCTGATAAATCGTAATTTTCGGTTGTATAGTTAAAAACCAATGAATTTGACGTAAGTTGCAGTGTAAGTTCCTGTGATGGACTTGGAAATAATGATTGATCTGCAATCCGCTGCTTGTTTACGTTAAATATAAAATAATCATAAATGCCTGGTGAATTGCTTGAATTGCTGTATTTCCCAATTCCGTTTTCGAATGTGAAGAATCCTGAAATACCCAATCCATGACCTATTTCGTGCAAAACTGCAGTTACAAAATCATATTGGGTTGCAGGTGTTTTTCCATCGGTCCCGAAATACCAGGGTTTCGATTTATTAAATGAGCATGATATATCAGCGTCAGTATTACTGTTGTATTCCTTTCCGGTAATTTTTTCAACCAGAGCAACCGGATAGAAAATATTCGTTTTTGGCGCCCCTTTAAAATTACGGTAAAAAACAGAGGGTTTTCCATTTCCGAGCAAATTGTCAGATAATTTGTCCCAGTTGGCGTGTATGTTAATTGGGATTGGTGAAACAATACTTTTTTCCCAAATCGAAACAGCGTATTCAAATGCTGCTTTTGCTTCCTCGGGGAAGTTGAAATAGGTAACTGTTATCTTTGTATTGTCCGTTCCTCCCGATTTCAGTCCCTGCTTAACAATCGCCGCCGGCGGTGTAAATACTTTATTTACTTCATCCATCGCGATGTTTACAGGAGTTTGAGCTTCTGCAATTTCCCTGGCAATGATTTGTTGCCCTGTTGCATGAATAATGTTTACAAAGCACAGAATAGAAATAAGCGTCCTTTTCATTTCAATTCGAGTTAATCAAACCAAAATTCTAACTGAACGAGACAAAAATGAATAGTCTTTCCGCCGCAAAAAACGGTATAAGTTGCTCTCTTTAATAAGTTTTTGACCTGGTTGACTGGGTTTGTAATGTTGTTTCAACCAGTGGGTTTGTAAAACCTATTTTAATTTTCAATGCAACGTAACTGAGCCCACGGCATCAATTTCATTTGTCAAAAAAAATACTTTTGAACCAGTTTATTCAAGTAAAAAAACTAAGAGTATCAAAAGCGTCTGTCTCATGACAGTTTTATTTTATGGGTTTGTAGCCGTAAACATACGAAAAATATTTTTTTATTGCAAGCTTTTTTTTAGTTTAGTCACAAAAAAAATATTTTTATCTAAAATTTTATGAGATTTTTATCAACAACCTTACTCTCTACAGCCGTTATAGTTACGTTTTCTTCGTTTAATCCAACTTCAGAATTATATAATGAACTTTACAGGCCGCAGTTTCATTTTACGCCTGAAAAAAACTGGCACAACGATCCAAACGGACTGGTTTATTATGATGGGGAATATCACATGTTTTATCAATATAATCCAAAAGGCAACGATTGGGGTTACATGCATTGGGGGCACGCAATCAGCAAAGATTTGGTTCACTGGGAACATCTTCCGGTTGCACTTTATCCCGATGAAAATTCGGAAGACAAGGAATTTTGCACTGCATTCTCAGGTTCAGCAATAGTTGATGAAAACAACTTGCTTGGAAAACAAAAAGGCGATACAAAAACTCTTGTCGCCTTTTATACAAGTCAAAAATGCGGACAACGAGTTGCCTACAGCACAGATAAAGGAAGAACCTGGGAAAAATTTAGCGGCAACCCGGTTATACCTTTTGATGAAAGTGACGATGCCCGCGACCCAAAAGTATTTTGGCATGATGAAACAAAAAAGTGGGTAATGGTTTTATACCGTAAAAACACAGTTGATGAAAAATCAAAAGGCATTTCCTTTTACACTTCTGAAAACCTGGTTGACTGGCAATGGAAAAGCCATATACATGGATTTTATGAATGCCCTGACCTGGTGAAATTAAAGGTTACAAATCGCCCCGGCGAATTTAAATGGATTTTGTTTGACGGGGATGGCAGCTATTTAATAGGAGATTTCGATGGCGAAACATTTACTGCTGAATCATCAAAAATAAAGAGCGATTTTGGTGCTAATTATTATGCAACACAGACTTGGAGCAACATCCCGAAGGAAGACGGTCGAACTTTACAGATTGCCTGGATGAGAGGGGGCGAATTTCCGGGCATGCCCTTCAATGGTCAAATGTCATTCCCCTGCGAAATTTCATTGACAAAATTTAGCTTTGGATATAAACTGGTTCGCAAACCGGTTAAAGAAATCGAAAAGTTACATGGTAAAAGCCAAAGTTGGGAGAATAAAATTGTGATACCCGGAATCAATGATAATAAAACGAAAAGTGTTAAAGGTGATTGTTTTCATATCATTGCAGAACTTGACTTAAAAACTTCAGATAATTTTGGCTTCATTTTAAGAAACAGTAAAAAAATACCTGGCACCGAAATTTTATACAATGTAAAGCGGGGTACACTTTCGGTTTTAAATTCAACAGTACCGGTTGCACCGGTCGATAATAAAATATCTCTTGAAATTCTCCTTGACCGATCGTCAATAGAAATTTTTGTTAACGGAGGACAAACGGTTATTTCAAATTGTTTTACTCCCGCAAAAGAAGCTGAAGATGTTGTGATATTTACAAATGGCGGTGAATTAGGGGTTGATAAATTAGTTGTTTATGAAATGAAATCGATTTGGAAAAAGAAATAACCTTTTATAAAAGAAAGTTAAAGTCATCTTTTGCCGAAAGTTCAACTGGAGCCTTTCCTTTTTTAAAAATGCGGCAGTTTCGGTTTCCAATTAATGTCAGATTTCTGTTTTCAAGTTTAAACATTGTTCCTTCGCGAAGTCCGGTAACGTAAATATCAGGATTAATTTCAAGGAATTCTTCGATTCGCTGTTCGCGGGTCTCCCCGCCATGACCTGCCGGATTTGCATCGAGATAATGCGGATTAATCTGGAAAGGCACTAAACCCATACAATCGAACCCTAACGGATCGATAATCGGCATGTCATTGGTAGTTCTGAGGGTAGGACAAGCAACATTGGCGCCTGCACTCCAGCCGATGTATGGAACTTTGCTGAAAACCCTTTCCCGTATCGGGTTCATTAGTAGATGTTCATGCATCATCCGAACTAATTGCCAGGTATTTCCGCCACCAACAACTATTGCTTCCGCTTCATGAATGGCTTTAACAGGATTCGGAAAAGTGTGAATGCCAACAATATGATGACCAATTTCAGAGAATCGCTCTTCAACTTTTTCACAATAAACATCGAACGAAAATGTAACTGCTGCGTATGGAATAAAAACTGCGGTTACCGGCTTATCGCCCAGAAATTTCTTAATCTCGTGTTTTGGATAATCGAGATATGGTTCACCGGGCATTGTGGAATTGCTAATGAGAAGTAGTTTCATGGTTTACTTTTTATTTTAGCTTCAAAATACCGAATATTTTTAAATTTTATCAATGATAATTGTTTGGATTTATGAGATGGAAAATATTCAGTTGTATATTTTATTAGTTTTATTGCCTCAGTTATATTTAAAATTTTCAAATACTTATGGATTTGCAAATTATTCAAAACAGGATTTTGAGATTAGAGACCAGAGTGTTATGCTGGATTTTCATTTGGCAGAATTGTACGATGTTGATACAAGATCGTTAAAACAAGCTGTAAAAAGGAATATTGACAGATTTTCGGAAGATTTTATGTTCGGGTTATCGCCAAACGAGATAGAAAGTATAAGATCACAAAATGTGATCTCTGTTTCTAAATCCGTAACATACGCACCATTTGTATTTACTGAGCAAGGTGTGGCGATGCTTTCGAGTGTACTGAAAAGTTCAAAGGCAATAAAAGTAAATGTTGAAATAATGAGGGATTTTGTGCTGATAAGAAAATTTACGCTGCAGAATTCAGAAATTATTCGCCGAATTGATGAAATGGAAAAGAATTACGATGATCAATTTTCAGAAGTTTTTACTGCACTTCGGTATTTGATAAACCCACCTGAAAATGAACTAAGAAAAATTGGATATAAACAATGAGAAAAATTTTAACGGGAATATATAACGACAAATTTTATATTTTACTCATACAAATTCTCCAAATCACATTCTGCCATTTCAACAAAAAATGCTGCGATTTTAGTAGTTAAATCATCCAAATATTTCTCACCTTTTTGGGCAGATGCTTTTTTAGGATTGCCAACTCCTGTATCTTCAGAAACTTTATCCCATTTTCGCGGTATCCAGGCTGTTTTATTCAAAACACTTCTCAGTTTCGAAGACTTTGCATTTCCATCACCGGCTTCTTCCATCGGTAAAACCAAATGCGGGAAATAGTGCATAATCACACTGGTTTCCATCTCTCCAGCATGGTCGCCGTCTTCTTCAAAAAACTCCGATAAATTCAAAATTTTGAACCATTCAACCAAACTAATCAGCATTTCAGGGAATTTGGGTTGAATTTCGCGAATCATTGGTTTAAAATCGTTTCCCCCGTGACCGTTCATTAATACCAGTTTTTTGATTCCTTGCTTAAAAAGAGCTTCAATAATATCTTTAAAAATGAGTGTTTGCGTTGATGGTTTGGTATGTAAACAAAAGGGCAAATCGATCTGTCCCGGGTTCTGTACTCCCAGAGGAATGGTTGGGAGAACCATTATTTTAGCGCCTTTTTTCCATGCTTTTTCTGCTGCTTCCTCCGCTATTTTTGCCGTTTCCAGCGAGTCAGTTCCGTAGGGTAAATGGTAGTTGTGCGGCTCGGTTGCTCCCCAAGGCAAAATTGCAACTTCGTATTTTTCACTTTTTACCTGTTTCCAGTTGGTTTGTTCTAAAATGTATGGTTTCATAATTAAGTTATTTTATTTCAAAAGTTGTAAGTACAATTCCTTCATAAGGAATAAATTTTCCTGCTTCGTAAAGATATCCAAGTGTCTTGTATCAATCAAGGTCAAATCGGAAAAAGCTGAAGCGCCTGAATTCAATACTTTTTCTGTTTTCCAGGGTTGACCAAAATCACGGCTCGATTTTAAAGTCATGTTAATCCGGCAGTGTTCACTGTAACTGATTTTTCGCGACTTTTGAGAGCGTTCGTAATTTCGCATATTCAGTATTAATTTGCCATCGGGTAATTTTGCAACCGTACATTCATTCACTTGATCCTGTGGTGTTGTTCCACCCAATATCCAGGTTTTCCCATTATAATCAGAATAAATAATGTGCGAATAATATTTCTTTGTCCCGGCTTCAATATGGTCGCACGGAATTACAAGCCGACCTTTGTTTTTGCCCTGTTTAAGCTGAATTCCATGACACGGGCCTGTGGCATACCACGTCCAGTTTTCCTTTTTTACTGATGTTGTTATGTCCATTGGGGTTAACCAGTTTTCACCCTCATCGGATGAAGAAGTTACAAATACACGGCGGGTATCTTTGCTTTTTTCGTTAATAATTTCAGGTTCGTGTTCTTCTCCCAGATTCCATGTCATTAACAAAAGTATTTCACCGGTTTCGCTATCGACTACCGGCGCCGGATTACCACAAACGTTTTCTCCATCGTTCCATATTATTTTTAGCGGGCTCCAGGTTTTTTCGCCATCTTCTGAACTTCGCATCACCAAATCTATATCGCCGGTATCGGAACTGCTGTTTACACGGCCTTCGGCAAATGCAAGTATTTTACCCGAATTTGTTGTAACTATTGCCGGAATCCGAAAAGTGGAATATCCTTCGGTTCCACTGGTAAAAATGTAGTTTAATCCCATTTCTTTTCCATTAAATTCGGATGTTTGAATTTGTTGGACATTTGCAGAACCCACGTTTACCGGATGTGCAAAATTCTGACCATTAAAAATAACTGATAAATAAAACAGAAAAAATGAGAATGGAACTGATAGGATTGACATGGTTTATTACTTTAATTTAAAATCCCAGTAAGGTTACCCCAAAAGTAAACGGAGTAAGCACGGGTCCTTTATCTTCCTGAAAAAATGGCGTCAGTTCGTACATAGCAAAAAAATTGATCCACCGGTAGCCGGTTCGGGCCATAATTCCGTACTTAAAATTTTGTAACGAGTAATTATCTGTAATCTTAAGTTTTTGTTTTTGCTCGTCCCTGTATTTTATGGTTGTATAACTTCCAATGCGATAGCTGAAATACATACCCGACGAAAAGTAGAGCCTGTTTCTGTAGTTGTTGATTGGAATTTGAATTTCGGCAAGTACCGGAAGGGTAAATGAAAGCAGATAAAGTTTCGACTTTTGGTTTTCGCTATAATGAAATGATTTTGGAACTATTACATCGTAATCGGTTTTGGTAATTGTTATAGAATCCGCAAGCCGGTAACCCTGAAATTGAAAACCCAACCCGGTAACCAGCCCAAAATTGTTACGGTTGCGCTGCAAACCAATACTTTGCTGAATGAGGTTCAGGTAAAACGAATTGGAGCGAAGGATATCGTTTTTCATAAATTCGGTATCATATCCTTCATAATCAGGATTTAGAAACATATTAAATCCCAAATCGATTCCTGCCCAGTGCCCGGAAAATTTATCCTTCCAAAAGTTAAAACCATCGGAATTTAAATTGATGTTTTTGAGAATTTCTTCAGCACTTTTTCGAATCGGTTTGATTGAATCAGTTTCCTGGGCTATTGAAATAATATTTAAGAGAATTATAAAAGGAATCATTAAAATGAACCTGGGACAAAGTCTAAGTATTTTCAGTGGCATTTCAATATTCATACGTTCTTTTATTCTGACCAGAATATGATGAAACAACAAATTTAATGGTTTAGAGTTGAAAAAAGTTTATAAACCTGATAAAAAAGAAAAAGAGATATTCGATGAGTGAAAAGATCAATCAGGTTACTCAAAATTAATAATGGGAAAGAAAAAACTATAAATGCCTGAAATTCATTTTAAAAGAATACCTTTGCGCCCAATTTTTATACGAATTTTGAATGATATTATTTAGTGAAATGGGCCTCAGCACCGAAATTCAATCGGCGGTTGAAGATTTAGGATTTGTGCAGCCCACTCCTGTTCAGGAGAAAGTGATTCCTTTTTTATTGGAAAGCAGGCAGGATTTAGTGGCACTTGCCCAAACAGGAACCGGAAAAACAGCCGCTTTTGGACTTCCCATTATTCAGCAACTCGACTTCAGTAAAAACAGAGTTCAGGCTTTAATTCTCAGTCCCACACGTGAACTGGCTATCCAGATTGCCGGCGATTTACAGAATTTTTCAAAAAATGTTGGCTTTGTAAACATTGCTGTGGTTTATGGCGGTGCCGACATTGTTAAACAGATGAAAGATATTGAACGCGGTGCACAAATCGTGGTGGGAACACCCGGGCGCACACTCGATTTAATTAAACGCGGCAAACTGAAAATAAACGAAATACGCTGGGTTGTGCTCGACGAAGCCGACGAAATGCTTTCGATGGGTTTTAAAGACGATCTGGATGCGATTCTGGAAACTTCTCCAGCAGAAAAGCAAACACTTTTATTTTCGGCTACCATGCCACAGGAAATTGTTCAGATTTCGAAAAAGTACATGAACAACATTTTTGAAATCTCGGTTGGCAAGAAAAATACAGGGACGGCAGATGTCGAACATCATTATTACGTGGTGCATGCAAAAGACCGTTACATTGCTTTGAAGCGTGTTGCCGATATCAACCCGAATATTTACGGGATTATTTTTTGCCGTACCCGTATGGAAACCAAGGAAGTGGCCGACAAACTAATGGAAGACGGTTACAATGCCGATGCTCTGCATGGCGACCTTTCGCAATCTCAGCGCGATTTTGTAATGCAACGTTTCCGCAATAAACACCTTCAAATGCTGGTTGCAACCGATGTGGCTGCACGCGGACTGGATGTGAACGATCTTACACATGTTATCAATTACAATTTGCCCGACGACCCCGAAATTTATATCCACCGCAGCGGGCGTACCGGACGGGCTGGTAAAAAAGGAATTTCGGTTACTTTGATTCACCTTCGCGAAAAAGGAAAACTAAAGCAGGTTGAACGCACGGTTAATCAGCCTTTTATAAAAAAAATGGTGCCTTCGGGAAAGGAAATTTGTGAGAAACAGTTATTCAGTTTAATCGACAGGGTTGAGAAAATTGAAGTCAACAATGATCAAATTGGCCAATTTATGCCGGTTATTTATAAGAAACTGGCATGGCTCGATCGCGAAGAGCTGATTAAACATTTTGTTTCGGTTGAGTTTAACCGTTTTCTCACTTACTACGAAAATGCACCTGATATAAACGTTGACGAATCACATCAAAATGAACGTGATTTTTCAGGTCGGGGTGAAAGAAGTGAACGCGGGGACAGAGGAGATCGGGGTGATCGCCGTGATCGCGGAAGACGCAAAGATCGCGATGGACGAGATGCCCGTAACAACCGCGATGACCGCGAAAACCGTGAAAATATTATACGTAAATCGGATAGAGTAGGAAGAGGAAATTACGAGTTTTCGAGGTTCTTTTTTAACATGGGCAAAAAGAACGGAATTGGCAAACGCACCATTATTGATATGATAAACCAAAACCTTCCGAATAAAAACATTGAAATCGGAAGCATTGAGGTTTTAAAGGGATTTTCGTTTTTCGAAGTTGATAAACGATTTGAAAATGACGTTTTAAAAGCATTTAAGGATGCAACATACAAAGGTCAGCGTATTGGAATTGACATTGCAAAAGGGAAATAACTGAAAAATTGCATGAATGCATGATTGCGGAAATGCATGAATGTGTTGGTAAAAGATAGAATTCGGAAGTCGAGGGAAATTCTGGGAATAAAAAGCTGTTAATTTGAATTAGCGGCTTTTTT
>JBBIVS010000002.1:17681-25884 GCA_037439605.1 Draconibacterium sp.
TTCTTTTTACTTGCTTTTGCCCGCGGATTGAATTCCAGGCAGCGTTTTATCCATTTGTCCAAATCATCATCCATGTCAATACCATCGGGACTTACATATAAAAAGCCTTTCATCGATTCGTCCATTAAACGGCAATCTTCATGTGTCAGAAAGTCATTTTGATCTTCCGGAGCAATCCGGACCAGCAATTTTTCTTTAAACGCGCCAACGCACAATTTATCGTCAACAAACCAGCAAAGTCCGCCAAACATTTTCTTTTCTTCAAAATTTGCTTTGTTTTCTTTTAGCGAATGCCGAATCCGGTCGGCCAGATATTCACTGTAAGCCATCATTCAGAATTTTAATAAGTTCCGAATGAAGAATTTTATTCGATCCAACTATCGTAAAATTCCTATCATAATTGGTTTCATTCAGGCTAAAATCAAATTTATTTCCATGAATATCAGTCACTTTTCCCCCTGCCTCTTCAATAATTAATCCTGGCGCAGCAATGTCCCAGATTTTTGTGGTTTGATTTATGCAGGCGCCCAGTTTTCCATCGGCAGTGTAACAAAGATCTATCAGGCAGTTGGTCGATCGCAGATTTCGGATTCTCGAAACTATATGCTGAATCAGTTTTGCTTCGCGTTCAGTTTTTCCGGGTTCATCCGAATAATCAAGTGAATATGCAGCCAGTATGTTTTTCAGTTCTGTTTCGTTTGAAACTTTAATTATTTCTCCGTTTCTGAAAGCGCCTTTCCCTTTTTCAGCGAAATAGATTTCTTTTTGAACTGGAAGGAAACATCCCACCATAAAAGGGACAGAATTTTTTAAAACACAAATAATTACGCCAAACCATGGAATTCCTGCCGCGAAATTCGATGTTCCGTCGAGTGGGTCAATCACCCAGGTAAACGGCGAATTTCTGTTCTGAAAACCGGTTTCTTCGCCAAGCGTATTGTGATTTGGAAAGTTTTCAAGGACAATTTCGATGATTTTTTTCTCCGATTCAATATCGGCTTTTGTAACAATGCTGCTTTGGCTTTCTTTCACTGAATATTCAGTGATTTTTCCAAAATAACTCATCAGTATTTTACCTGCTTCCTGAAGTGCTTTCCGAATTGTACTTTCCATGTTGGTATAATTATTACGAAGAGTTAAAGCTAATCCGGATTTTTTGTATTAGCAAATTCGAACCGCTAACTATTTTTACTAATTTTCAAAATTCTTATAAACCGGCAACTATTATGAATAAAACTCAACAATTCCATCAACTGATTGAAAAAGGAAAATCAACTGACAAAGTGCTTTTTCGCCCGATTCTGATGCAGTTTGCCGCTGAATACATTGGCAGTAATTACGGAAAATTTGCATCGGATTACAACGTTTTAGCAGAAGCCAATCTTCGCTGTATGGACGATTTTGGGCTCGATTTACTTGGTCTGATTTCCGACCCCTATCGCGAAACAAGCGCTTTTGGGGCAAAAATTCAATATGTTCCGAATGGTGTGCCGCGCTGCATGAACCTGGTTGTCAGTTCAATGGAGGATATAATCAATCTGAAAAACCCTGATGTTTATCAATCGGAAAGAACCCTGGACAGAATAAAAGCAGGAGAACTGCTTTCGAAAAAAACTCAGGGAAACATTCCAATAATCGGCTGGATTGAAGGACCGCTGGCCGAAGCGTGCGATTTGGCCGGAGTTGAAAATATGATGATGCAACTGATGATGGACCCCGATTTTGCCAACCGGCTGATGGAAAAATGCATGGTTACCGCCAAAGATTTTGCGAAAGCGCAAATTGAGGCCGGTTGCGAAATTATTGGGATGGGCGACGCGGTTTGTTCGCAAATTGATGTGGACACCTACAACTTCTTTGTTCGCGACCGTCACCAGGAACTGATTGATTTTATTCACTCGCTCGGTGGAAAAATTAAACTTCACATTTGCGGCGATACCACTCATTTATTGCCTTCGTACAAAAACTTCAACCTCGATATTCTGGATCTCGACTGGCAGGTGGATATTTCAAAAGCCCGCGATATTCTCGGTGAGAAAGTGATTTTTGCGGGAAACATAAACCCTGTACTGGTTCAGAACAAATCGTGCGATGAGGTTTTTGAAATGAGCCGAAACCTGGTTGAAAAACACAAAAATGAACGGTACATTCTTTCGGCTGGTTGCGAGATTTCGGTACTCACCCCACCTGAAAATTTGAAAACAATGAGCGAGGCTGCCTTATTGTAATCCATTATACTTGGATTATTCAGCCAGCTGGTGACTTGTCGTCACCTGCTGAATATTTGAAATTAAATATCGGACAATATATTAGCTATTTAGTATTTAATTTGATATATTTAGCCAATATATTATTCATTATGAACAAATACAGCATTACAAAATTACCATTGCCTGTTTTAAAAAATAGCGCGGCAAAAGTTCGGGCTTTGCGCAGGCAAAATAAATATTCGCAGGCCGAACTGGCCGATCGATCAGGTGTTTCGCTCGGAAGCCTGAAGCGCTTTGAAGCCACCGGGCAAATTTCCCTTGAGTCCTTTCTTAAACTGTTACATATTCTGGATCGCCTCGAAGAATTCGATACAATACTCAAACCGTTCGAAAATATGGATAACATTGAAAAACTTTTCAGTAGCAAAACAAATTTGAGAAAATGAGAATAGAAAAGTTAAAAGTATCGGTAAATTTTGACGGGCAGGAAATTGAGGTTGGCGAACTTGTAATTTCTGATTCGAAGATTTATTTCAGATACAATCTTGATTTCATTAATAAAAAAATTGAGCTTTCTCCATTTAAATTGCCATTGTCAAATAAAATTTATACTACCGCAAACTATCCATTTGATGGATTATATGGCCTTTTTAACGATTCACTTCCCGATGGTTGGGGAAAATTGTTGCTTGACAGAGCACTGATTTCAAAAGGAATTTCACTTTACGAAGTAACTCCGTTGGATCGACTTGCTTACGTTGGTTCACGAGGAATGGGAGCGTTAATTTATAAACCTGAATTTGATTTGGTGGAAAGTGATGAAAAATTGATGGAGCTTGATTTTATTGCAAATCAGGTTCAGCATATTTTGGAAGGAACAAGCCTGGAAATTCTGGAAGAGCTGTACAGGTTGGGTGGATCATCGGGTGGGGCGCGACCAAAAATTCTTATTGGTTATAATCCACATAATAATCAGCTTTTGCATGGAGCGAGTGATTTACCTGATGGCTACGAACACTGGATCATAAAATTTCCATCAAATACAGATTTACCAGATATTGCAAATATTGAATATGCCTATTACAAAATGGCGTCCGATTCAGGAATTAAGATGAATCCGTGTAAGCTTTTCACAGGAAATTCGGGTAAAAATTATTTTGGAACAAAGCGTTTTGACCGTCAGAATGGACAACGGATTCATATGCATTCGGTAAGTGGTCTGTTACACGATAATTACAGGATGAGTACCATGGATTATGGACATTTGATGGATTGCGCTTTCCGGCTGGAGAAGCATGTTGCTGCTTATGGAAAAATATTCCGGCTTGCAGCATTTAATGTTTATGCCAATAATTGTGACGACCACAGTAAAAACTTTGCTTTTTTAATGGACAAATCAGGAAAATGGGGATTTGCACCAGCCTACGATTTAACTTTTTCACAATCATATAATGGTATGCATAGCACAATGATTGCTGGTGAAAGCCGCGAACCTGGAAAGAAACAGTTGCTTGAACTTGCAAATTATTTCGATGCAAAAAATCCGGATTTGATTATTGATGGAGTGAAAAATGTGGTTTCCTTATGGAACACATACGCTACTGATCGTGGTGTTACAGTTTCATCGCGAAATCTGATTGATAAAGTTCTAAATCAAAATCTAAAAAGGTAGTAGTTTTTCCCGTTCATACCCTAAAAACAACAACTCTGCAACCTTTATTTTCATGAAAATGGAGAATAACTGAATTTTGAATCGTAAAACAATTTAAAATTCAGAATCATGAAAACACAGAAATTCTTTTTAGTTACAATCCTGGCTTTTACAACCGGATTGATGGCATTCAGCCAGAAAAAATCAAATGCAAACGTGACCGAACTTTTAAAAGCCGGAACGCTGCCACAAAACCTTGAATTAAAGGATGAACTTCAAAAATACGTGGTTACCACCGACCATTTCAACACCGACATTTTTGGTAACTTTTTCAACAAAATGCGGGTGAAAGGCGAATATACACGTGGATTGGAAAACGGGAAAGTAAAATGGAACAATTGCACCATTGCAATGAGTATGAGCCGTGATGCAGAATTCCCCGCAGGAGCGCCAATCAGTTACATGGAAGATTTCAGTTACCAGGTAGCAACCGACATGCTGAATCCGGAAAACTTTAGCACGTTTACCGAAAACAGCGCTTTTGCCAAAAACCTGATTTGGGATATGATGGCCATCGAGGGTTTTGGTTGGTCGGCCTGGGATAAACTAAAACTTAACGAGCCTTATTCAGCAAAAGATTTTAACGGGAAAATGGAACTGGCGGGACAAGGTTCTTTCGAAAATAAGGATGTGTGCCTTACCTGGACCGGAATTTCTCAAAGAAATGGTGAATCGTGTGCTGTTATTGAATACCAAACCATGAACAATCCGCTCGACTATTCAGGAGAAGGAATGTCGATGAAAGGCCGCAGCCACTATTGGGGAACAATTTGGGTATCGCTCGAAGATAAACAAATTGAATATGCCGTTTTGTACGAGGATGTGGTGATGGAAATGCAATTGCCGGGACAAACCAGCAAACAGGTAATGGACGCTACTCGCGAGATTAGTTTTGTGAAAGTATTGTAGAAGAAAGTTCCGGGATCAGAGTTCAAAGTTCAAAGTTTCGGGTTCAAAGTATGTCAAACCCGAAAACTGGAAACCCGAAACTCTGAACCCGTAACTAATAAATGATTTGCTTTTTTTGTAAATTCAACACTTTGAAAATTAAAAAATGCCACATCCAACCTACAGCAAAACTTTAAACCAAAAGCTATTCTGGCACCTGAAACTATTCTCAGGCGCAGTAATAATAACTTTGATTTTTGCAGTAATACTTTTTGAACCAATGAGTCCTTTGCAAATGATTATGCCGCTTTTCCTTACATTTATTCAACTTGAGGCATTTATCTGGCTGGGAAACTGGTTCTTCGAACCATTAAAAATTGAATCCCCCGATTTTAAAAGGCAGGTTGTTACAAGACTTCTTCTGTTTTATCTGTTGGTATTATTGCTTGCGGCGATGTTTTTTCTTGCAGTATTTACTGTTCAGTACATGATTCATTACGACGATTTCAGCCAGTTTTTCACCACACTGGTTAATCTTGAAATCAAAGGGTTTTTAACCGGAACGCTGATTGGATTTGCCATTGGCGCACTTTTCTTTTTTTACGTGCAATGGAAAGTGGCTGTTGACCGGGCACAAAAACTTCGGGAGGAAAAGCTGATTTTTCAATACGAAACTTTACAAAGCCAGGTAAACCCGCATTTTCTGTTCAATAGTTTGAACACGCTTGTTTCACTGGTTCAGACTGAACCGGAACTTTCGGAAGATTTTGTGCGGAAATTATCGTCGGTTTACCGCTACATTCTCGACAACCGCGAAAAAGAACTGGTACCGGTTTCGGATGAGCTGGCTTTTGTAAATAACTATTTCTTCCTCCAGAAAATCAGGGACAACGAAAAAATTGAGTTAAAAGTTGAAATCAACATTGATAAAAATGCCCTGATTGTGCCGGTTTCGCTGCAACTTTTAGTTGAGAATGCGTTGAAACACAACATTTCAACGCGGAATCAGCCGCTGGAAATTACCATTCACAACGAAGGAATCGATAAACTTGTGGTGCGAAACAACCTCCAAAAAAAGCCGCAGTTGGAAGGCAGTTCAAAAATTGGGTTGAAAAACCTGAACGAACGTTGCAGGCTGATTTTAAAACGGGAAACTGAAATTTTGGAAACTAAGGAGGAGTTTATTGTAAAGCTCCCGGTAAAGGTAGATTAAAATGAAAGTAGTAATTGTTGAAGACGAACGGATTGCCCAGAAAAGACTTGAAAGCCTGCTACAAAAAGTGGAGCCCGCGGCAGTGGTTTTACAAACGCTCGAGTCGGTTGAAGAGGCGGTAAACTGGTTTTCGAATCATGAAAAACCTGACTTGATTTTTATGGATATTCAACTTGACGATGGAATTTCGTTCGAAATATTTGATGCGGTAAAAATTGACGCACCGGTAATTTTTACAACGGCTTACAACGAATATGCAATCAGGGCATTTAAAGTAAACAGTGTCGATTATCTGTTAAAACCCATTGAACAGGAAGCCCTTGAAATCGCGATTCAGAAGTTTAAAAAATTGTTTAGGGGCAGTGACAATTTTGAGGATAAACTGGCTAAAGTTTTCGGGCAGATTTCGCCAAAATACAAATCACGTTTTTTTGTGAAGGTGGGGATCCGTTATCAATCCATTCCGGCGGAAAACATTTGCTGTTTTTTTGTTGAGGAACGCAACACCTTTTTAAAAACCATTCACGATAAAACCTACGATTTGGATTATTCGCTTGAGCAACTTCAGAATATGGTCGATCCCGGGCAGTTTTTTCGTATTAACCGCAATTACCTGGTTAATATTAATTGTATAGAAGAAATCATCAGTTACTCCACCAATCGTTTAAAGCTGAAAGTGGGTAAAACCGAACTGATTGTCAGTCGCGAAAAGGTGGCCGAATTTAAACAATGGATGGACAGGTGAGGAAGAATGTCATTGGTCATTTTATTGTTCTGCGGGAGAGGTAAGTAAATATTACACTTGCTGATTAGGCACTTATGTATTGGAAAAATCGAGTAGGAGGAAAATAAAATAGGATTTTCCTCTTATTTCATTTTCCGACCTCTCACACCACCGTGCATGCCGTTCGGTACACGGCGGTTCTTTTATTTACACGATGAACTGATTTGTAGTAATCAGAGAAAAAGATGTAGCCAATCTGTTATATATTGGCGTAAAGTCTCTTTTCCCCTCTTGTTTTCCACTCCGTTGCTGCATGATGTAAGTTCCCTTATTTTGGCTTTCATCTTTGCAAGGCTCGTACTGTGGGTGCGGATGCTGCATCCTCTATTATTAAAGTAAAATCCTTTACCCAAAAACTTTACGTCTTTGATGTGCGATAATACTGTTTTATCCCGGTTTACTTTCAGATATAACTCTTCTTCGATGTATCTGACAATACTTGCCATACCCTTTGGGAGGCACGTTTAGTGCGGCAAAATATAATAATATCATCGGCATATCACTCATCTCTGACCGTTCGTGATAGCGCTTCAACCAGTTTGTTTTGGCTTACTGTGTTGAAGAACTTCTCCAAATCCATGTCAACCACATATCAGTAACCTTCTTTGCAATACTTCTGGCATTGCTGAACGGCTTGGAGGGCACTCCGCCCGGGACGAAAACCTAACTCGACGAAGAGAACTGTCACTCGTACACCGGCGATAATTGCTCAATCGCTTGCTGGATTACACGGTCTAATACCGTGGGGATACCTAAATTCCGCTTCTTCCCGTTGTCATTGGTTGGTTCTACACTCCTCACCGGTACAGGCTTATAGTTCCCCTCGTGCAGTGTCGTTATTAATCCCTCTTTCCGGTTTTGCAGGTAGTTTAAAAGTCCTTCCACCTATATCCCGTCAACACTGTCTTAACTTTTGCTCCGCTTTGCTTGCTTGTAAGCTTCATTCAGGTCGGCCGCTGACAAGATGAACTCTGACATCCCCTGAAACTGTCCATTCGTGATGGTGTTTCCTTTTTTCAGTCATCCATAAGAATGTCTGCCCTCCAGCGTACCATTTGGCTTCCGGCCTATCTCTTTCGTTGGCTGGTGTCTTGGTCCTGTTTTTTTGCTGTCTCCCATTCATACGGTAACTATCTTTTGATTCTCACCTATTAAAGTTCGGCCCTTCACCTGTCATCCTGTAACCTTGTACTTTGGCATCTGCTGACTCCTGACGGAAATTGTTAGCCGCAATTCATTCTCCGTTTCCGCACGTCCGTAAGTCCTCCCGTGGTAAGTTTATCCTCCTTCGTCCCATGTAACCGCTATATTTACACCTCCAGCTTTCGGTTAGTTATTTGACTTCGTTTTGTTTAGTAAACTCGTCCGGTTGGACATGCCTGATGTGGTTTGTGTTC
>JBBIVS010000003.1:0-3430 GCA_037439605.1 Draconibacterium sp.
CACTGGTTTCATCGAAACCGCAAATAAGAGTTAAAACATTTCGGATACCTGTTTTGTAAATTTCAGCAAATTCAATGTCGGCAGGAAATATTTTCCCGTTTTCATTAGTTGCACGGAAACGACAGCCGCAAACCAGCGCTTTTAGAATTTTATTAAATGGAAGATTCATTTCGATGGCCAGTTTTATTGCACCAGCCAGCCGGTCATCGGAGCCAAGTTTTCGTGGCAAATCGCAACCCACCCTGAACAATGTATCGCCCAACGCTTTGTTTTGAAAACGGGAAAGCAAATCGTCGATGTGATTTTGCAGTGATTCCTCAGCAAATTCAACGGTGTATTTTTTGAGCAACGCCGCTGCCGATTGTTGCATTGTTAATCGAACCTCATCAAAAATCTTTGGAATTTCAAGTGCTTCCCATAAATAAACAAATTTCGGATTGTAAATAAAACCAAAATAGGCAGCAGCGGCATGTCCAAGATTATGGATAAAAAGTTTGCGGTCAACCCAGGCTTTCATGTTGTCTTTGGGTGATAAACCTTCAATTTCAGGGATTGGATTTTTAAATGCTTTTTTATCGAGAATCAAAGTATTGTATTCTTCGGCAAAAACCTGTAAAACATCTTGTTGTAAATCTTTTTGTGTCATCAGCGGAACCATTTTCCCGATGCTGGTTTCAACAAGGCCAACCAATTTGTTGAAAGGATAATTTGCCAGCAAATGCTTTTTAAGTTCAGTTTCGAAATAATTTGCAGCATTTCGGAGGTTTTCGGCAATGATAATGTCCAGCGGCAATTCTGAATTTTGCTCCCTTCTTTTTGTAAGACCTTTTGCCAAAAGTGGTAAAACTCCTGTCAATCCGTTTTGCCCGACAGCAGTGGCAATGATTCCTGCATTACAAATTTCGCTGATTACAGTTTTTTCATCACCTGCATAAACTCCCCTCACATTTCTGATTTTGATAACCTTTCCCCTGGCTCCCTTAATTATCACATTGTATTCCCTGCGCGTGTTCAATGCATCAATTACCGGTTTGTAAACATCAACAAAAACAACTTCCCAGCCTCCCGCACTGAAAAGCTGCCCGATAAACGACCGGCCAATTTTTCCGGCCCCAAACAAAACCAGTTTATTCTGCATTTACAAATACTTTGGATAATCGGAAACCAGCAAATGCAAAGGCGCCTCATCCTCTTCAATTTCGGGGAAACGGCCCACCGGGGGATTAAAACGGTTATCTGTATTATCGTCGTTAACCGCGCTTACCTCGCCAACCAGAACCTTGCCTTTGCCGGCCTGGCCATAAAACCTGTGGTACAAACCCTGCACAAGACAAATACTTTCGCCGGGGGTAAGAATGATTTTGTCGCCGGGCAACAATTTTCGTAAAACGCCGTCGGTTTTAACGGTGAAAGGTTCCTTTGAAAAACCTTCTTCAGGAGTGGAATTCCACAATTCCATCACCAGGTTTCCGCCGCCGCGGTTAATGATGTCTTCCATTTTGCTCCAGTGAAAATGCGGGGGAGTTTCCTGCATTTCTTCCACGATCATTACTTTTTCGGCATACGGTTTTTTATCGTTTTTGATGTTTCCGTTGCGGATAGTAAACAAAATCAATCCATGCCGGTGAAAATCGCCCATGCCAAAATCGGTTAAATCCCAACCCAGCATGTTGTCGGCAATTTCGCTGCAAGTTTCGTAGTTTCCTTTCCAGTCTTCGGGTTTCCAGAAAGCCCAGGGCGGAAGTTTAAAATTCATCTGGTCGAAAAATTCGATGGACGATTGTATTAACAGGTTGATTTCGCTGCGTTTCATAGACTTATCGTTTAATTTGATATGGATTTCATTTTCATAATAAAAACGGTGAAGCAAAATAACAAAGCCCCGGCAACTGAACAAGGTTTGATGAAAATTAATTTTAAAATTCAGCAATTCAGAAAACCTGTCAACAAAAATTCATTTCTGCTATAAAAAATTAAATAAATCATTTCAGCAATCTCATGAATCACTTACTTTAGGGTCAAAATTGAAAACCAAATGAAAAATTCAAAAACTTTTATTTTAATAGCTTTCATCCTGATTTCTTACAGCGGATTCGCACAGAAAACCAGCAATAAGATCAGTTTCCGCGACAGCCTTGACCATGCTTATGACATAAGCGACTTTTTATTGAATAAGAAGGGATTTTTGCTGGTTCCCTCGATTATTACAGAGCCTGCCGTTGGGTATGGCGCTTTTACTGCAGCGGTTTATTTTCATTAAGGATCATATCCGCTACATGGGAGCGCTGGGAAGAATGAATGTGAATATCGGATTTTATCATTCGGGAAATTTAGGGCAAACCGAGACTGAATCTGTTGAGTTGAACATGGATTCATGGCTTGTTGTGCAACAATTGAGATTCAGAATTGCTGAATCCGGTTTTTTTGCAGGAGGACGTTATATCTATTTCGATACCGACAACACTTTCGAATTTCCGATTGATATTCCCGAATTTGAGGGTAGTGAGATAAGTTCAACTTTAAGCGAGGCATCGTTGATACTGAACTTTGATACAAGAAATAACATTTTTACTCCAACTAAAGGTTTTTTAATGGAATTATCAGGTACTTACAGCGACACCTGAATGGGCGGCGAAGATCTGTACGGACGCATCGCTACCCGGCTAATTGGGTATGTACCTGCCAATGAGAAACTTGTTTTGGGTGTAAGACAGGAAAACGCATTTACCCTTGGAGGCGTTCCATTTTATGCAAGGCCGATTGTAATGATCCGGGGTGCGCCACTCATGAAGTACTAGGATAAAAATACAACTGTGATGGAATCCGAGATTAACTGGAATGTGCACAAACGGTGGAACCTGGTTGGGTTCACCGGAATGGGAAGTGCTTTTTCGTCGTTTGAAGATTTTAATAAAGGAAAAAGCGCGGCAAGTATTGGAACCGGGTTTCGTTACCTGCTCGCTCGTAAATTTGGGATGCAGAGGGAATGGATTTCGCCCAAAGTACCGACGATTTCGAATTCTATTTTGCAATTGGCACTTCGTGATTACGGTAAAAATGAAAAATTGAAAATGTTAAATTAAAAATTAATGCCGTTAAGTTTAGCCAGGCCTTCAACGGAAAATTGATGCAAACACCTTTCGAATCCGCTTCATTTACTGATAAAATTAGCGGGCCTGGGGGCCAATTTCCTTTTAAATAAAGGGCCGACACCAGAAGGCGAAGTTCGGAAAGCACATCGTGAAAGATTGCTGGGCATGGGTGAATGGCTGAAAATTTATGGCGAAACCATTTACGGAACACGAAAAAGTTTTATGAAACCTGCCGAATGGGGTGTGGCTGTTGAGAAAGGAGACAAGGTGTATTTGCACATCACAAACCCAAAAGCAGTTAATAAACAAATTGAACTGAAAGATTTTCCTTATGAATT
>JBBIVS010000003.1:3447-20842 GCA_037439605.1 Draconibacterium sp.
ATCGGGTAAAAACATCAAATTCAACTCTGATAAAAAAGAGAATCAAATCAAATTGCAAATTCCTGAGTTGGAATTGGAAGCCATTGACCAGGTGATTGTGCTGGAGGTGAAGAAATAAAGTTGTGTATTTCGATTAAAAATCTCAAAAACATTCAGCGTTATTGAAAAAATTTAATCTATTAAATTAAAAATGAAAAGAGCACTCGTGATTCTTATTTTCCTTCTGTCTGGAATAACAATTCATGCGCAAACAGCCAATCCGAATTACGATGAAGCGCTGGCCAAAAAACTGGGCGCCGATGATTACGGAATGAAACAATATGTGCTTGTAATTCTGAAAACCGGCAAAAACAACACCGCCACCAGCGAAGAAACAACTGCAGCTTTCAGGGGGCACATGGAAAACATCAACCGCTTGGTTAAAGAAGGGAAATTGATTGTAGCAGGTCCGCTGGGCAAAAACGACAAAACCTACCGCGGCATTTTTATTCTCAATGTGCCAACAGTTGAAGAAGCTGGTGAGCTTGTGCAAACCGACCCTGCAGTGAAAGCCAGACTGCTGGATGTTGAATTATTCCTTTGGTACGGGTCTGCTGCCCTGTCGGAATATTTGCCTGCCTCTGATAAAATCTGGAAGGCACAACCATAAAAACTCAGGGATTTTGAGCACATTAAATGGCTGGGGTATTTATCGGTTGGGTTAAGTATTGTATTCTGGTGGCAGGTATTTTTGCGTATTACAGATTGAAAAATAAATTGAAAAAATATTATTCCGATACCAGTATAAACCATGGAGAAAGCGAATAGTTGCAGTTATTGTTTGCTTATTGACAACCTGATGGATTCATGCATTGAGTTGGTTATTGAATGGATTTTGGTTTACAGAAAGAATTAAAAAAGTGTAATAACTCCGTGCTACAACATAGTGGTATGCAACCTAATGAAACCAACAATTTACCATCATATGAGAAAAAAGCAATTTTAATTTTGATTGTATGTATAGCAATGCAATGTAAGAAACTGACAAGAAACAAAATTTAAAATTTAATAGGAGGGGTAGTATGAATAATCGACAAATTAGGGAAACAGTAAATAAATTGTTTATTTCAGTTGACAATAGAGACTGGGAAAATGTGAAATTAATATTCAGTGATACTGGGTTACTTTGATTACACATCAATGGCAGGAGGACAACCTGCAATTCTTACATCACACCAGATTATTGACTCTTGGAAAGGAATTCTCCCGGAATTTGATAAAACATATCATCAACCTGGAAATTATCTGATTGAAACAGATTCTGATTTAGCTAAAGTATTTTGTTACAGGACAGCTACACATTATTTGGCTAATGAATCAATGAATAGTAGTTGGACAGTTGCTGGAAGTTATGATTAAGAGCTTAAAGATGTAAATAATATCAGCATAATACCGGGAAAAAACGACATAAAAGCAAATATCAAATTTGAACTGGATTTCATTGACAGTCAAAGGATTTCTAAAAAAAATCAAATGAAACTAACTTACACTGAAGACCTAACATTGCCGTGAATCAACTTTCAGCATACTACTTTTGCAAAACGTGAATATGAATAACATTGATTATAAACACAACATACCGCCCAGCGCCGAATCAAAAATTATTCAATCCGTAATGAGCCTGATAGGAATAAAAAAGCGGATGGAAAAGCAGATGATTGAAAACAACCTTGAAAAAAATCCGGCCGGTTTGCCTAAATCATTAGCCAGAAACTTTAATATTCACGAAGTCAGGCATAATGGAAGAAAAGTTTGGACGATTTCTCCAAAACAAGTTGAATATGATGTTGTTATATTATACCTGCATGGCGGCGCGTACATGGGCAATATCAGTAAACAACACTGGGACTTTATTGAGCTGTTAATCAGTAAAACAAACGCTGCAATGGTTGTTCCCGACTATCCATTGGCGCCCGAAGCCAATTGCACAGAAACTTATGAATTTATTGAAATCATATATGCATCAATATTAAATGATTATCCCACAAAACGAATTATTTTCATGGGCGATTCTTCGGGCGGTGGGTTAGCTTTCGGATTTGCACAACAATTAAGAAACAGGCAGAAAAAGCAGCCTGAACAAATAATTATTTTTTCTCCCTGGTTAGATATTTCTTTGAACAATCCTGATATTGTGTTAATTGAAAAAGAGGATAAAATTTTAAGCGTCAAAGGCCTTCAGAATGCAGGGCAGAAATATGCAGGAACCCTGGACTTAAAGGATTACCGTTTAAGCCCCATTTTTGGCGACTTTACCAGAATGTGCAGAATATCAGTCTTTACAGGTACTAACGATATATTAAATGCAGATGCCCAAAAATGCAAACAGTTGATGAAGGAACAAAATATCAGTTTTAACTATTTTGAGTACCCAAAAATGTTTCACGATTGGGTTATCATTACAAGCTTAAAAGAATCAGTTGATGTTTTAAATAAAGTTTATATCCTTGTAAATGATTATAAGGAGAATAAACCAGTCGCTTAAAAAGCGGCTTTTAAATTATGAGAAATATGAAAAGCCTGTTATTAATATTGTTTGCAATTGTAATTCCGCTGGCTTCGTTTAGTCAGTTCGTTTTGACCATAGAAATAAACGATTTGAGAAACAGCAATGGCCAGATTCTTTTGGAGTTGAACAACGAAAAGGGTGAAAAAATTGCCGGAATCGCTCAAAACATAACCGATAATAAGTGTGTTATTATTGTCAATAATCTGAAGCAGGGCAAATATGCGTTTAAATATTTTCACGACGAGAACAAAAATAAGAATTTAGATGTGAACTGGATGAAGATTCCAAAAGAAGGATACGGCTTTTCGAGTAATGCAAAAGGAACTTTTGGCCCGCCTTCTTTTGAAAAAACAATTTTTGAAATAAAGGAGAATACAGTTTTAAAGTGTGTTACCAAATATTTATAAGTTTAACTTGCAGATTTTATGGAAAATATGATTTCGACAGAGCAAGATATTGTTAATGGTAAAATAACAGCAATCGACACGGTAAAAGAATTGTGGTCAAAAACTTATAATACCGAAGGCAAACCCGACTGGTCGCACATTCTGCCCTTTTACGATGACAATCTCTATTTCAGGGATTCTATTCAGGGCATACATGGAATTGCAGAATTTACCGCAATGACCGAACGCCTTACAAAACGTTCAAAAGATTTGAAAATGAAAATTGTAAATGCCGTTTTGGAGGAAAATATTGTATTTCTTGAATGGGAAATGACCCTCAGTTTTAAAAAATATCCAAGTTCAATCTTATATGGTACAAGCCGTCTTACGCTAAGTAAAGAAGGGAAAATTCTGGAACAAAGAGATTACTATGATTTATGGGGCGATATCTTTGATAATATTCCAAGGTTTGGAAAGGCTTACAGAAGGTTCATGATAAAAAAATTCGGTTAAAAAGCGATTCACCAGAAAATCAAAAAAAATTGCTGCACTCGTTAAAAAACACATTATGAAAAAAATAATTTATTCCTGTCTGTTTATTATCATCTTAAATAGTTCTTTATCAGCTCAAACCGGTGTTCGTTTTGGGGCCAAAGGTGGTTACAGTTTGTCAACACAATATGGAATTAACGTACCCGATATTCCCTACACGGTTGATGTTCACTGGAGGCATGGATTCGCCGGCGGCGTTTTGGCTTATTTCCCTGTAACCGAATCATTTGGGATTCAGCAGGAGTTACTTTATGTCACGAAAGGCTCCAGTGAAGATATCGAGATGACCACACTTCCTGTAAAAACCTTTGTTGACTACAATTTGAATTATTTTGAGCTCCCCTTTATTTTTCGTTACACCTTTGTAAAAATTGGGGATGTGGGAATATACGGATGCACCGGTTTTGCCCTTTCAATTTTGCTCAGCGGTGACTCCAGGTTAGATGGAACCCTTGATACAGGCGACGCTCTGATACCTTTTTCTGAATCAACCAAACTGGAAGGTGTTGATATTTTTGATTACGGTTTTCTTTATGGCGCCGGGCTCGATTTTAACCTTTTCAAGAAAAATTGCTTTTTCGATTACCGCTTTAATATCGGGTGGAACACATTGATGATGCCAACCGGAACAGGTCAGGACCCTGCGCCTTTGCGAAATCAGGATTACACTTTTACATTTGGGATTTATATATAATCCGGGCAGGATTGTAATTCGGCAGAATTTAGTTTTCATTGAATGGGAAAAGGCGAAAAGTCAAATAAGAATAAGAAATTCTTTAAATACTTTAAAGAATATCAGTGGTCGAACATTTTTGCAATGATTAGAAATAACCGGTTAGACCCAAAAATTTGTACCGACGATTTTAAAAATAAACTTGTTGTAATAACCGGCGCCACATCGGGAATTGGCTACCACACTGCCAGAAAATATGCCTCCTGTGGAGCAAACTTATTATGCATAAATCGAAATCTGCAGAAATCAGAAGCTTTTTGCAGCGAAATTGAAGACGAATTTGGTGTAAAATGTGATTTCAAAATTGCCGATTTGAGCAGTCTGAAAGATATTTACCGCGTTGCAGAAGAGCTTGCCGCACTACCCACACCAATTGATGTATTGATACATAATGCCGGTATTTACCTTACTCAGAGAGAGGTTACTCCCGATGGACTTGAGAAAGTTTTTGTGGTACACTATCTTTCATCATTTCTGATAAATTATTTTTTAATGGAAAAACTAAAATCCCAGGAAAAAGCCAGAATTATAATGGTTGGTTCCGAGGGTCACCGGTTTGCCGCATGGGGAATAAGGCTTGATGATTTGAATTGGGAAAAGCAAAGATATTCAGGGTTAAAAAGCTATGGCACAGCTAAAACCGCCCAACTTTTATCGATGCTTGTTTTTGATGAGCATTTCAAAAACTCAGGGGTAACCATTAATACAATGCATCCGGGAGCAGTGAAAACTGAAACAGGACAGGAAAACGGGCCGGTGTACCGTTGGTTTAAAAGAAATTTTTTGGATAAATCGTTAAAATCGCCTCTGATATCAGCCGAGGCATTGTATTATCTTGGAGTTTCAAAAGAGATGGAAAATATTAGCGGCAAATTTTTTAATTTAACCACCCTTGAAAAACCTGCTCCGCCAGCCCTCGACAGGGAAGTTGCGCTCGAACTTTGGGATAAAAGTCTCGAATTGGCAGGATTGAATGGATAAAAAAGTAAAGATTAAATTTGAAGTTGTTTTTTGAAATATATGGAAGAAAAGAACACAATTGAGAATTCATACAATACAATCGTTGTTGGAGGCGGCATTGCCGGTTTAACATCGGCCGTTTACCTTGCCCGTTCAGGACAAAAAGTATTGCTTATCGAAAAAAACAAGGAGTTTGGTGGGTTGGTGAATTCATTCTCGCGGAACGGATTTCAGTTTGAAGCCGGTGTCAGGGCTTTGGAAGATGCGGGGATAATTTTTGCCATGCTGAAGGATTTGGGAATAAAAATGGAAGTGGTTAAAAGCCACGTATCTGTGGGTATTGAGAACGAAATTGTAAGTATTGAAACCATCGGCGATTTACAAAAATACAGGCAACTTCTGGTAAAATTATTCCCTGAAAATGAAAGTGAAATTGATGAACTTATAAAAATCATACTAAAAATAATGAAGCACATGGAGGTGCTTTATGGTTTGGAAAACCCGGCTTTTAAAGATTTGAAGAACGACAGAAACTATTTGTTCAAAGAACTTTTACCCTGGCTGCCTAAATTTATTTTTACCGTTGGAAAGATAAACCGCATGAACATGCCTGTTGAAGACTATTTAAAAACCATTGTAAAAAATCAGTCGCTCAGGGATATGATCGCTCAGCATTTCTTCAAAAATACCCCGGCATTTTTTGCGTTAAGCTATTTTTCGTTGTATCTCGATTATTTTTATCCGAAAGGCGGAGTTGGAAAACTCTCGGAGTTACTGAAGGACAAAGTGCTGGAGTTTGGCGGCGATTTGAAGCCCGAAACAACAGTTGTTGAAGTAATGGCCGATAAATGTCTTGTGAAAGACCAGAATAACTGCATTTATAAATACAACAAACTGGTGTGGGCTTCCGATTTAAAAACTCTTTATAAAATAGCCAAAACAGAGGGGTTGCCAGCCAAAATCAAAGAAAAATTTGAGGCTACAAAAAAAACGATGCTAAAAAACCGTGGCAGCGATTCTGTGTTTTCTTTGTACCTGCAGGTTGATGAACCATTAAACACTTTTGGAAAAATTGCCAACGGGCATTTCTTTTATACCCCTTCAAAAACAGGTTTAGGTGAAACCCACCGTAATGAACTTGATGATTTGCTCAGAAATTTTGTAAACCTCGATAAAGAACACATCCTGACGTGGCTCGATAAATTCACTAGGTTAAACACCTACGAGATTTCCATCCCCGGGCTTAAAGACCCGAAATTGGTCCCACCCGGCAAAACCGGCATGATAATAAGCCTGCTTGCTGAATACGATTTGTTTAAGGAAATTCAAAAAGCGGGCTGGCTTAAAGAGTTTGTTTCTGAAATGGAAAACCGGATTATTGATGTAATCACCGGTTCAATTTACCCCATGCTGAAGGAAAAGGTTATGGCCCGCTTTTCTTTTACGCCTTTAAGTATCGAAAACAGGGTTGGCAGTTCGGAAGGGGCTATAGTAGGATGGTCGTTTGAAAAAGCAATGCCTGTTGTGAATAAAATACAATTTTCAAGTCGTTCAGTGCTTACTCCAATTCCCTCTATTTATCAGGCCGGACAGTGGGCTTACAGTCCTACAGGTGTGCCAATGTCGATACTGACTGGTAAACTGGCAGCAGATAAAGTGCTAAAAAAGTGAAATATTTTAATCACAATTTAAACTGAATGCAACCGCATATTGTAACCATTGAACCAAAAAAACTGCTTGGAATTTGCCTTGAAATGTCGCTGGCCGAAAACCGCACCGGCGAACTCTGGCGAAGTTTTATGCCCCGTTTAAAAGAGATTGAAATACGGGTTGGCGGCAATTTGTATTCGTTGCAGGTTTACGGCGAAGATTATTTTCAGCAGTTCGATCCCCGCCGCGAATTTGAAAAATGGGCACTTGCAGAAGTAAAAAACTTCTCCATGATTCCGGACGGAATGGAGCCTTTTGAATTGTCGGGCGGACTGTACGGGGTTTTTCAACACAAGGGAATGGGAACAGAGATTTTTCAGTACATATTTTCGGAGTGGCTGCCAAATTCAGGCTACGCACTTGACAACCGGCCTCATTTTGAATTTCTGGGAGAAAAATATAAACAGGGAAGTCCTGAGTCAGAAGAGGAAATCTGGATTCCGGTAAAAATCAAAACAATACCTTGAAAATATATAACCCACTTAAAAAATCAATACAAATCCTCACAACCTGTCAGCCTGTCACACTAAATGACAATCAATTTAACCTTCATAAAATCAGCACTGTATAATTTAATTGATTGACTAATCAGGTTTGCTGAGTGCAATTTTGTCCTTCTTTCATCAAAATAATATTTGAATTCCCGGTTGGCACAATTTGTGCAAATCCACCGTGTCGATTTTTAGAAAAATAATGTTTAATTGAATAAAACTTAAAAAAACTATGGCAGATTTAAAAGGTAAAATTCTGGCTGGCAAAATTCTGGTTCAACCAAAAGCGGCCGAAGAGAAAACAGTAAGTGGAATTATAATTCCCGATTCAGCAAAGGAAAAACCACAGGTGGGTACAGTTGTGTTGGCAGGAGCCGCAAAAAAAGACGAACCCATGGAACTAAAAGTTGGTGATGTTGTTTTCTACGGTAAATATTCGGGAACCGAATTGCATATCGACGGTGAAGATTATTTATTAATGTCGCAAAACGACGTTTTGTACATCGCTTAATTAAAATCAAAAAAAAAGAAAATATTATGGCAAAAGAAATTAAATTCGAAATTGAATCACGCGAAAAGCTAAAAGCAGGCGTGGATAAACTTGCAAACGCAGTAAAAGTAACCCTCGGGCCAAAAGGCCGTAACGTGGTTATCGAGAAAAAATTTGGCGCACCTCAGATTACAAAAGATGGTGTTACCGTAGCAAAAGAAATTGATTTATCAGATGCTTATGAAAACCTTGGCGCTCAAATGGTGAAGGAAGTTGCATCGAAAACCGGCGATGATGCTGGCGATGGAACTACAACTGCTACCGTTTTGGCACAGTCGATTATTACAGTGGGTTTGAAAAACGTGGCTGCCGGCGCAAATCCAATGGATTTAAAACGCGGTATCGACAAAGCTGTTGCGCAGGTTGTTGAAAACATTGCAAGCCAGGCACAAACCATTGGCGACGATTACGCAAAGATTGAATCGGTTGCAAAAGTGGCAGCAAATAACGACGATACCATCGGTAAACTGATTGCTGAAGCAATGCAGAAAGTTCACAAGGAAGGTGTTATTACCATCGAAGAATCAAAAGGCACCGACACTTATGTAGATGTGGTTGAAGGTATGCAATTCGACCGCGGTTACATTTCTCCATATTTTATTACCGATGCTGAAAAAATGGCCGCTGAATTGGATAATCCTTTTATTCTGATTCACGACAAAAAAATCAGTACAATGAAAGATTTACTGCCAATTCTTGAACAATCGGCTCAAACCGGTCGTCCGCTGATGATTATTGCTGAAGATGTTGATGGGGAAGCTCTCGCCACTTTGGTAGTAAACCGTTTGCGTGGCTCGCTGAAAGTTTGCGCAGTTAAAGCTCCAGGATTTGGCGACCGTCGTAAGGAAATGCTCGAAGACATAGCAGTTTTAACCGGCGGCACAGTGATTACCGAAGAAAAAGGCATGAAACTCGAACAAACCACGCTTGATATGCTTGGCCGTGCTGAAAAGATTACTGTTGACAAGGAAAAAACCACTGTGGTAAATGGTTCAGGCGATCCGGCAAATATTTCGGCACGTGTTGGTCAGATTAAAAAACAAATCGAAACCACAACTTCCGACTACGACAAGGAAAAACTGCAGGAACGTTTGGCAAAACTTGCCGGTGGTGTTGCAGTAATTTATGTTGGCGCCACTTCCGAAGTTGAAATGAAAGAAAAGAAAGACCGCGTTGACGATGCACTCAGCGCAACCCGTGCCGCTGTTGAAGAAGGAATTGTTCCGGGCGGCGGTGTGGCTTATTTACGTGCAATTGAAACCTTAAATACCTTGAAAGGCGAAAACGATGACGAGCAGACTGGTATAGAAATTATCAAACGCGCCATCGAGGAACCACTTCGTCAAATTGTTGCCAATTCCGGAAAAGAAGGCGCTGTTATTGCCCAGAAAGTAAGGGAAGGCAAAGGCGATTTTGGTTATAATGCACGCACCGACGTTTTTCAAAATCTGTATGAAGCAGGAGTAATAGACCCGGCCAAAGTAACCCGCATTGCTCTTGAAAATGCTGCCTCGATTGCAGGCATGTTTCTGACAACAGAAGCAGTGATTGTTGAAGAAAAAGAAGACAAACCGGCAATGCCTATGGGAGGCCACGGCGGCGGTATGGGCGGTATGGGTGGAATGATGTAATTTACACCAAAACAGATAACTGAAAGCTCTTTTCTGAAAAGGAAAGGGCTTTTTTCATGTCCTGAAATCTGACAATTGTCACACACTGTTTTTTAACATCTTTATTTGTTTGCAAATTTTCTGAATATCAATCCTTTAATGTTTAATGATTATGGTGTAAAATCTTGTATTTTCATTTTGAAGTATTATAACTTTGTGTATTAATTTAAAATTGTTAGTTAAATGAAAGCAGACATAAACGAATTCATTGCAGGTTTGGAGAAAAGGTCTCCCGGTGAAACTGAATTTCATCAGGCAGTAGAAGAAGTCATAGGTTCAGTTTGGGATTTTTACAAAAAAAATCCCAAATACCAAAAAGCTAAAATCCTTGAGCGAATGGTGGAACCCGAACGCGTTATAATGTTTCGTGTTCCGTGGGTCGATGACAGGGGAGAAGTGCAAATCAACCGCGGTTACCGGGTTGAGTTTAATTCAGCTCTCGGGCCTTACAAAGGAGGATTAAGGTTTCATGCCAGTGTAACATTAAGTATTTTGAAATTTCTGGGATTTGAACAAACATTTAAAAACAGTTTGACCACACTCCCCATGGGTGGTGGTAAAGGTGGTTCCGATTTCAGCCCAAAAGGAAAAACCGATTGGGAAATTATGCGTTTTTGCCAGTCGTTTATGACCGAACTTTACCGTCATATTGGCCCAAATACCGATGTACCAGCGGGCGATATTGGTGTAGGCGGCCGTGAAATTGGTTATTTGTTTGGCCAGTATAAAAGACTGAAAAACGAGTTTACGGGCGTTCTTACTGGAAAAGGACTTGCATGGGGGGGAAGTTTAATTCGTCCTGAAGCTACAGGTTTTGGCGCTGTTTATTTTGCGCAACACATGCTGCACCGCATTGGAAAAGATATTGAAGGACAAACCATTTCTGTTTCGGGGTTTGGAAATGTGGCCTGGGGAACAATTACAAAAATTAATGAATTGGGTGGAAAAGTAGTAACTATTTCCGGCCCGGATGGATATATCTACGATCAGGATGGCATAAAAGGCGACAAAGTTCAATATCTGCTTGAACTTCGCGCAACCAATAACGATATAGTGGAACCTTATGCAAAAGAGTTCGGCGCAAAATTCTATCCCGGAAAACATCCGTGGGAAGTGCCGGTTGATTTGGCAATGCCTTGTGCTACAGAAAATGAACTTAATTTAAATGATGCAAAAGAACTTGTAAAAAACGGTTGCAAATTGGTAGCTGAAGCATCAAACATGGGATGCACTGCCGATGCAGTTGAATATCTTTCGGAACATATTGATTATGCCCCCGGGAAAGCGGTAAATGCAGGTGGAGTGGCAGTTTCGGGCCTTGAAATGTCGCAAAACAGTATGCGTTACAACTGGTCGCGCGAGGAAGTTGATCTGCGGCTCAAACAAATTATGAAAGACATTCACGAAACCTGTGTTACCTATGGTAAGAACGGTGGCAGGGTAAATTATGTGACCGGTGCAAATGTTGGCGGTTTTGTAAAAGTTGCAGAAGCCATGATTGCACAGGGAATAGTGTAAATCAATTCTGAACAACCCCCGGATTCTTCGATTATCCTGAAATACAATGAAAACTTAATTTTTTGTTAAAGTTGAATTGTGTTTCAGGATAAATTCGTTTTATACATTTGTCGAAATTTTTTTTTTGACATGCTTATTGATACACATTCACATATTTATTCAGAAGACTTTAGCGACGATATAGAAGAGGTATTGCAGAATGCCTATAATAATGATGTCAAAAAAATCGTCCTGCCCAACATCGATTCCGGTACAATTAAGCGGCTAATCGATTTAAGTAATTCATACCCGCATGTGTGCTACCCTTTAATGGGGCTGCATCCCACATCTGTTTCTGCCGATTACAGGGAAGAATTAACCGTTGTAGAGTACTGGCTCGATAAGTATAAATTTCACGGAATAGGCGAAATTGGAATAGACTTATACTGGGATCGTACTTACATTATAGAGCAAAAGGAAGCATTCAGGTATCAGATTAAACTGGCCAAATCAAGAAACCTGCCCATCGTCATCCATGTCAGGGAATCGTTTAACGAAGTTTACCAAATTGTAAAAGAAGAACAGGATGGTTCACTTAGGGGTATTTTCCACTGTTTCACAGGGGATAACACAGAAGCTCAAAAAATTAACGATTTGGGGTTTCTGTTTGGAATTGGTGGAGTGGTAACCTATAAAAACAGTAATCTGAGTCAGGTACTTCAAAGTGTCGATGTGAATAAACTGGTTTTGGAAACCGATTCACCCTACCTGGCCCCTGATCCCAAACGTGGCCGTCGGAATGAAAGCGCCTATTTGGTTTATGTTGTGCAGAAATTATCCGAAATATACCAGTTGCCATTTAAAGAAATAGCCGAAATAACTACGGCAAACGCACGTAAATTGTTTGGAATTTAATAAATTGCGGCCAAATCCAACCATTCTTATGGCATCAGAAAAAAGTGACAATACTTCAATTTTAATTATCTATACCGGAGGCACAATCGGAATGGTTCAACGGCCTGAGTCGGGTACATTGGCCCCGGTAAAATTCGACCAGATTTTAAAAGAGGTTCCCGAGTTAAATAAATTTAACTTTAATATTCAAACTGTTATTTTTAATCCTGCACTCGATTCATCGAACATGAACCCTTCTGTTTGGGTTAAAATAGCACTTACCATAAAAAAGAATTACGATAAATTTGATGGATTTGTAATACTTCATGGTACTGATACCATGGCATATACAGCATCGGCCCTCAGTTACATGTTCGAAAATCTGGATAAACCGATAATTCTGACTGGATCGCAACTCCCAATCGGCACAATCAGGACAGATGGAAAAGAAAACCTGATAACCTCGGTTGAAATCGCGGCTGCCATGGAAGGTGGAAAAAGCAAGGTCCCTGAAGTGTGTATTTATTTCGATTTTAAACTTTACCGCGGAAACCGCACAGTAAAAAGAGATTCAGAACAATTCAGCGCATTTCACTCGGTGAATTACCCAGCGCTTGCAGTCGCAGGAGTAGATATACGGTATAGCAGTGAGTTTATTTATCATCCTGAAAATAAAGGGATATTAAAAGTAAATTCGCGTTTTGACGATAATGTGGTAATAATTAAAATGTTCCCGGGAATCAACGAAAAAGTATTTAAAGCGATATTGAATATTCAGGGGCTGAAAGGTATCGTTTTGGAAACTTTTGGCTCGGGTAACGTACCCACTGTAACATGGTTAACCAACTGCATCAAAAGAGCAATTAAGAAAGGTATTGTTATTTTGAATATTACCCAGTGCGAAGGTGGAAGGGTTATTATGGGCCAGTATGAAACCAGTTTGGAATTGCTGAATGCAGGTGTTGTATCGGGCAAGGATATGACATCGGAAGCAGCAATAACCAAATTAATGTTCCTGTTGGGACAAGGTTTGACCAACAGTGAAATAAAAATGTACCTGAATAAAAGTTTACGGGGGGAAATTAGTGAATAGCTTATTTCATATTCATAATTTTTTATTAATTTGCACCGCTCTTTTAGGGGATGCCAGTTAACAATCAGGAGAGATGCAGGAGTGGCTGAACTGGCACGCCTGGAAAGCGTGTGTACTGCAACGGTACCGAGGGTTCGAATCCCTCTCTCTCCGCCAAATTAAATGGAGAAAACGTTCTGAAACATATTTTTAAGTGGTAACTTTAAACATTAATTTCATTAATCCTGACATTAGGAAATTTTTTTAAATAAAAATCAATAAAAACAAATTAGAGAATTATTAATTAAAAATTCAAAACAATTATGAAAAGACTATTCGCGTTAATAGCAGTATTTGGGATGCTATTTTTTATGGCGTCAAAAGTTGCAATGGCCCAGGATCAACCTGCATCTGCGCCTGCACAGACCACAACAAGTAAGGTTGATATAACTGCTGATCCGGATGAGGCTGCTGCAAAAGCCGCTGAAGAAGGAAAATCATTTCACAGCCAGTTGAAACAAAAATTTATTGAAGGTGGTGCGTTTTTTATGACATTCGTGTTACTTACGCTGATACTAGGGTTGGCTTTTTCTATTGAAAGGGTGCTGTACCTCAATCTGGCAACAAGTAATACCAAAAAATTGCTGGCTAAAGTTGAAGAAGCTCTGGAAAATGGCGGTGTTGAAGCTGCAAAAGAAGTTTGCCGTAATACCCGCGGACCTGTGGCAAGCATTTTCTATCAGGGTTTAGACAGAATTGATCACGGCATTGACGTGGTTGAAAAATCAATTATTTCTTACGGTGGTGTTCAGGCCGGATTACTTGACAGGGGGCTTAGCTGGATTGCTCTTTTCATTGCATTAGGCCCGATGCTCGGGTTCATGGGAACTGTAATCGGTATGATTGGCGCTTTCGATGCAATCGAGATTGCAGGAGATATTAGTCCCTCACTGGTTGCCGGCGGTATCAAAATTGCTTTGATCACCACCGTGTTTGGACTTATCGTTGCAATTATCCTTCAAATTTTTTACAACTATTGTGTGGCAAAAATAGACAGTATTGTAAACAATATGGAAGATGCTTCAATATCATTATTAGACATTATTGTTAAACACAACCTCAAAAAATAACCAAACCCATGGAAAAAATAGGTAAAATTGTTACTATTATTTTATGGGCCCTGCTTATCGTGTCAGCGATTCTCATTATTTCATTGGTTGCAAATATCAATGATGCAAATAATCAGGATCCTGCTATGTTAAGCTGGATAAATGCAAATCTTATTTGGGTCTATATACTTGGAATTACAGGCGCAGGTTTGGCTTTGGTTTTTGGTTTCCTGCATACGTTAGGAAATAAAGAAGCAGCTAAAGAAGGATTGGTCTCATTGGTTTTCCTTGCTGCGGTTGCAGTTGTTGCATTTTTATTAGCCTCTCCTGAAATTCCACAGTTTATTGGTGTTGATAAATATATTGCCAATGGTTTGACAAGTGATACCATAAAACTTGTTGACGCTGGTTTAATTGCAACATATATTCTGTTTGCAATTGCAGTTTTGGCAATTGTTTTAGGGCCGGTAATCCGGTTGGTACGTAAATAAATCGTAGTAAGTAGTAATAAACAGGAAAATTAGTTATGAGTAAAAAAATGCCTGAAGTACCGGCAGCATCATTGGCAGATATTGCTTTTATGTTGCTAATATTTTTCCTGGTAACAACTACGATGGATGTGGACAGCGGCCTTGAAAGAAGGCTGCCTCAATGGGTTGAAGAAAAACAAGACGAAGAAGTTGATGTTAAGGAGCGTAACGTTTTTGTTGTGCTGGTTAACAGAAATAACGACCTGTTGGTGGAAAATGAATGGACCAATATTGGGGAACTGCGTGAAAAGGCAAAGGAATTTATGGCAAATCCTGCCGACGATGTCAATTTACCGGAAAAGGAACCTAAAGAAATACCTTTCTTTGGAGAGGTTATGGTAACCAAGGGGGTTATCTCTTTAAGTAATGACCTTGATACAAAATATGGAACATACATTGCTGTTCAAAACGAGTTAGTTGCTGCCATTAATGAGTTGAGGGAAGAATTGGCGAAAAGCAAATTTGGAAAATCTTACAATGATTTGGAGAAAGAACAACAAGATGCTATTCGCGATATTTATCCTTCAAGAATTTCAGAAGCTGAACCAAAAAAACGAAAATAGGGGGGAATACAATGAGCAAATTTAAAAAAAGCGGTAATAAGGAATTACCTCCAATTTCAACGGCTTCACTGCCCGACATAGTATTTATGTTGCTTTTCTTTTTTATGGTTAGTACAACCATGCGTGAAGTAACGTTAAACGTTAAAATTAAGCTTCCCACTGCTACTGAGTTGAGTAAACTGGAAAAAAAATCGCTGGTAAGTTACATTTACATTGGAGAACCGCTGAAACAATATCAGGCTAAGTTTGGTGTTGCCCCGCGCATTCAGTTAGACGATCAGTTTGCCAGTATTTCAGATATCAGTAATTTTATTATTGCTGAAAGAGAAGCAAGGGATGAGGCTGAAAGACCAATGATGATCACTTCCCTGAAAGTGGATGAAAATACCAAAATGGGTATTGTTGCAGATGTAAAACAGGAATTGCGTAAAGCTGCTGCATTACACATCAACTACTCATCAAGGAAAAAACAATAATATTTATTTGGGAATTGAAAAAAAAAGGGAAGCGAACGCTTCCCTTTTTTTTTGACCCTACTTGCCAATTATTTATTTTCATTTATGTCAAGTTTAATTTGCAATTCCTCTAATTGTTCTTTAGAAATGGTTGAAGGCGAATCAATCATCACATCCCTGCCAGAATTGTTTTTTGGGAACGCAATTACATCTCTTATTGAATCAAGCCCGGCAAACATTGAAACCAGCCTGTCGAATCCAAAAGCAATGCCACCATGCGGCGGGGCGCCATAGGTAAAGGCATTCATAATAAACCCAAACTGGTATTCAGCCTGTTCCTTTGAAAAGCCTAAAACTTTAAACATTCTTTGCTGCAATTGCTGGTCGTGAATACGGATTGAACCGCCACCCAACTCAACGCCATTTACAACGCAGTCGTAAGCATTCGCCCTTACCCTGCCCGGATCGCTTTCAAAAAACTCTATATCATCAGGTTTTGGCGATGTAAACGGATGGTGCATCGCATAAAATCGTTGAGTTTCTTCATCCCACTCAAAAAGAGGAAAATCAACCACCCAAAGCGGAACAAAACGGTTTTTGTCGCGGAGACCAAGCCTGTTGCCCAATTCCAACCGAAGTTCGCTCAATTGTCCCAATGTTTTTTTCTTTTCGCCAGACAGAATAAAAATCATATCGCCGGTTTTTGCGCCAAAAATTTCACCTATTGCAACAAGTTCTTCTAAGGTGTAAAATTTATCGATTGAAGATTTAACTCCATCGTTCCCAAAACGAATGTAAATCAACCCTTTGGCTCCAATTTGAGGGCGTTTCACCCATTCTGTTAACTCGTCAATCTGTTTTCTGCTGTAATCTGCTGCTCCCGAGGCACAAATTCCACCAATATATGTTGCCAGGTCAAAAACGCCAAATCCTTTTCCCTGTAAATTTCCGGTAAGTTCCTTGATTTTCATGTCGAACCGCAGATCGGGTTTGTCATTTCCATAGTTATTCATTGCATCTTCGAAACTCATCCGTTGGAAAGGATTATCAAACTCAACGCCTTTAATTTTTTTGAAAAGATGCCTCAACATCCCTTCAAATGTGTTCAAAATATCTTCCTGCTCAACAAACGACATTTCACAGTCGATTTGTGTAAACTCGGGTTGTCTGTCAGCCCGGAGATCCTCATCGCGAAAGCACTTTACTATCTGGAAATAGCGATCGTAACCTGCAACCATCAAAATTTGTTTGAACGTTTGCGGCGATTGTGGCAAAGCATAAAACATTCCCGGGTTTGTTCTTGAAGGTACCACAAAATCACGCGCTCCTTCCGGTGTCGATTTCATTAAAACCGGTGTTTCAATCTCCAGAAATCCTTGTCCATCAAAATATCTGCGTACTTCCTGGGCCATTTTATGCCGAAGTTCAATATTCTGTTTAACAGCATTACGACGTAAATCGAGGTATCTGTATTTCATCCGCAGGTCATCTCCACCGTCGGTATCGTCCTGAATAGTAAACGGTGGCACAATTGAGGGATTAAGAATATTGATTTCGTTTACAGCTATTTCGATTTCGCCGGTTGGTATATTCACATTTTTACTCGAACGTTCGCGAACATCGCCTTTTACCTGAATCACAAATTCACGCCCTAACTTACTGATTTGTTCAACAA
>JBBIVS010000003.1:20874-22374 GCA_037439605.1 Draconibacterium sp.
TAACCAACTGGGTAATTCCATATCGGTCGCGCAAATCAATGAACGACATTCCGCCAAAATCCCTGATTCGCTGCACCCATCCGGCAAGTGTAACATTTGTATTGATATTTGCGATTCTTAATTCGCCGCAAGTATGAGTTCTGTACATTTTATTTTTATTTGAATTGGTTGCGAAAATAAGAAGATTTTAGCAATTTAAGCCTTTCAAATTAATTCCATTTTGAACAATGATTCTTGAACCTTTCGGTGACGAATATTTTATGAAAAAGGCCTTTTCGGAAGCAATCCAGGCTTTTGAAAAGGGAGAAATCCCGGTTGGGGCAGTGGTTGTTTCGGGTGGGAGAATTATTGCGCGGGCACATAATTTAACAGAAACGCTAAATGATGTCACAGCTCATGCCGAAATGCAGGTAATTACTGCCGCAGCTAATTTTTTGGGCGGCAAATATTTAAATGATTGTACATTATATATTACGCTCGAACCTTGTGTAATGTGTGCGGGCGCACTGGGTTGGTCGCAAATTGGCAGAATTGTTTACGGTGCATCGGACGAAAAAAGAGGGTTTAAAAAATTTGCTCCAAAAGCGCTGCATCCGAAAACTGAAATCATTGGCGGTATTCTGGATATCGAATGTACCGAATTGATGCAGGAATTTTTCAGAAATAAAAGATAAAATGCAATGGGCATAGGGCAAAGAGCAAAGAGCGAAAAAGTATAAGAAACAATTTGTCACCAAAAATTACTCTCTTCAGTAAATCTCAGAGATTGTAAATCCGGCAGTTTTTAGATCTTCCCAAAATCTGGGATACGATTTCGTAATCACCATCGGGTCATTGATTTTTACCGGAACTCCGGCCAGCGCCATTGGGGCAAATGCCAACGCCATCCGGTGATCGTGATACGTTTCGATAACAGGATTATCAGATTGAATTTCCAAATTTATTTTTCCATCCCAGGCAAGTTCCCCTTCTTTAGGTTCAGAAAGTTCGGCCCCAAATTTTGCAAGCTCGTTTTGAAGTGCCGAAATACGGTCGGTTTCTTTTATTTTAAGTGTTTTCAATCCTGAAAAATAAAAAGGGATTTTCCGTGAAACACATAAACAGGCCATTGTTTGCGCCACGTCGGGGTTTTCAATAAAGTCGTGAACCAGTTTTTCGGGAGAAATATTTTCTTTTTTAGAAAGCAAAACTCCATCGGATTTTTGAGATGAAATCACTCCAAACTGAGTAAACCAACCGGCAATATTGGCATCGCCTTGCAAACTTTCCAGCTCAAGGTTTTTTAGCAAAATTTCACCCGAATCGCACAACGACAATATTTCGTACCAGTATGAGGCGCCCGACCAGTCGGCTTCAACAGTAAAATCGCGGGCAAAATAATTTTGTTCAGGCACTGTAATTTCGTTTCCCTCCCAGCGATACTGAATACCAAACTTCGCCATTAATTTCAGTGTGAGATCAATGTACGACCGCGAAGTAATTTCACCTTTCAGTTTCAGG
>JBBIVS010000004.1:0-15767 GCA_037439605.1 Draconibacterium sp.
TATTCGATTTAACAGGAAAAGTGGCGCTGATAACAGGCGGCACGCACGGAATTGGAATGGCAATTGGCAAAGTGCTTGGGCAGGCCGGGGCAAAGATTTGTGTTAACGATATTTCTGATGAGAAACTGGAAAGTTGCAAAGCTGAATTTGCCGAAGCTGGAGTTGATGTTTACACATTAAAATTTAACGTAACCGATGAGACAGAAGTGGATCGCGGGATTTCTCAAATTGAAAAGGAAGTGTGAACAATTGATATTCTGGTGAACAACGCAGGAATTATCAAACGCATCCCGATTCTCGATATGGCGATTTCAGACTATAAAATGGTGATTGATGTCGATTTGGTTGCGCCGTTAATCATTTCGAAGCGTGTAGCTCCGGGGATGATTGCCAAACGCTCGGGAAAAATAATCAACATGTGCTCTATGATGAGCGTTTACGGGCGGAATTCGGTTTCGGCCTACGCATCGGCAAAAGGCGGATTAAAACTGCTGACTGCAAACATGACCTGCGAATGGGCAAAATACAACATTCAGATTAACGGAATAGGACCGGGTTACATTGCTACGTCTCAAACGGCAGTTATTCGCGAGGGTAACCACCCGTTTAACGATTTAGTGATGACGCGCACCCCCGCAGGCCGCTGGGGCAAGCCTGAGGATGTTGGAAATGCTGCATTGTTCCTCGCATCGAAAGCCAGCGATTTTGTCAACGGACATATACTTTATGTAGATGGTGGCATTTTGGCCAACTTCGGATATGTTAAGGGCGAAAACGAAATTCCTGAATAAAATGAGACAAAGTCTTTTATTTGTTTTTGTGATAGTTGCTACTTTTTTTTCGTGTAAAAAGGAAGCAATACTCACTGTTAACAACCCTTTAAATTCGGTAAGGACAGACGAAGTAATTGTTTTAACAAAAGCACAGGTTGAACAAAAATTGAATATTAAAGAGGGCATGCTGCCGGTTTTTAATTCGGCAGATGGCAACTTACTTCCCAGTCAGGTTGACGACTTGGATCGCGATGGAATTTGGGATGAAGTTGTTTTTATGGCTGATTTTAATGCAGGTGAATCAAAAAAAGTTAAAATAGGTTTGGTTCCTGAAACTGAATATCCTGAATTTGAAAAACGTACCAATCTTCGTTTAGGCATCAAACAAAAAGATGGTTCTTATCTGGAGGTTGACAATTACCGGGCGCTTCCATGTACCCACGGATTTGAAATAATTGCACAGGCTGAAAGTGTAAGTTGGGAAAACGATAAAATTGGTTTCCGCGTGTACTTCGATTGCCGGAATGTGAAAGATTTATTTGGAAAATTAAAACCCGATTTAATTACCGATAAAATAGGAACACCTGAATCGCCCAGTTACCACAATCTTGCCGATTGGGGAATGGATGTTTTACATTGCGGTAGTTCGCTTGGTTCCGGTGGTTTGGCCATACTGAAAAACGATTCGCTCTACAGGTTGGGTTCAACAGAGGTTTACGAATATCAGAAAATTGTTGAAGGCCCGGTACGCTCTGTTTTCGAATTAAAATATTCAGGATGGAATGTTAACAGCAATATAATGGGAGCGGTGGAACGAATTACCATTTATCCTGGAAAATACTGGTTCGAATCGGATGTTACTTTTAAAGGATGTTCTGACGAGGATCAGATAGTTACCGGAATAGTTACCAGCCGGTTAAAACGTGAACCATTCGAATTTAAAGCGGCTGGATTTCAGTGCATCGGTACTCATGATTTACAGTCGTTGAATAATGACGAATTGGGTATGGCAATTATTGTTCCATTGGCAGAAGCAGGTAAAATTGGCCGTACCACCGACATCAATTTCTTTAAATTAGGCTACGAAACCGTTGTTGAAAAGGGTTTCAGCAATATAATCTCTGAAACTTATTATATCGGGCAGAAATGTAAAAGTAATGTGCCGGCAAAACATTATTTTTTTTCTGTTTGGGGTTTGGATAAGGGGCAATGGAAAACCGAAGAAGGTTTCAGAAAATATATCAATGAAGAAGCTGAAAAACTATCTGCTCCGGTTGTGGTAAATTAAACCCTTAGTAGTAAAAAAATAAAAGAACCGTTCTTTCTGTTTAAAATTCAAAAAGAACGGTTTTTTTTAATTCCAAACTTTCCTGCCCGCCTGAAAAAATCATTCGGTCATACATTCATGCTTTCTTGCATTCTCGCATTCTCACATTACAAATAAAGCTGTATCCAGCCCTGAATTATTTTGCCGGTTTCAGGGTCGAGTTGCGAACCGTACATGCTGTGTGGAATTGAATATACAATAAGCATTACAATTGACGCCACAATTGTATAAACGGGCCGTTCCTTTTTGCGGTTCATAAAAAATGCCAGTACCCAAAACAGAAATGCCAGCAAAGTTTTATTATCGGTTAAATCCCAGGCAAACGGAATACCTGCCCAGTATTCGCCAAACGCATATTTTTGAACCAACGGGCCGAGAATCATACCCCCAATAAAAAGAAATATGACCGTTAAAGTACCATAAAACCTGTATTTATTGCACCTGAATATTGCCATAATTCCAGCTACATTTCCCAGGAACATGGCAAAAAACATTAAAATTACATGTGGCGCCAGTATTGCTTTTGGCACATCGCCTTTAAACCTGATTAGCACCGGATTTGCTTTATTCAACGGGATATCCTTGCCTCCTTTTTTGAGTGTAATTTTATATTCATATTTTCCGGCAGGGGGTAAATTTGGAAGCGACGCAGTTAAAACATCATTTTGGCGAACAAAAGCAACATTTGTCCAGTCATCGCGGGTTGGGTATTTCCGGTAGGTCAAAACACCTTCCACGCTCTGATCTGGTACTCCAAGTTCAATTTTACAATCCGATTCTCCGCCATGACTTCGTACCAGTTTGAATTTATATTCCTGATTATCAATGGTAACTTTAACTTTTTTATCGTAAGTTGGTCCGGTTTTGCGTTGGTAAATAATAGCGGCAAAAGTGATAAAAACTGCCAGTACCCAATAAAAAACTACTTTCATTTTAACTGATATTTAATTCATGCAATTATAATACGTTTTTATCTTAAAAGGTTTAATTCTTTAAAAAATAACTTCTTTTTAAACTTTTAATTTAATTTCTTGTACCACAATACCTTTAATATGTTTAAAATACAAGGCGATGAAAAAAATTTCAAATTATGTTTTTTAACATAGGTATTGGTTGAATATAACCGGTACATTTGAGTAATTTTAAATTTATTTAACAAAGACTGTGGTTGAAAATAATTTTGAAACAACATTATATGTTAAGTTAAAAGTTAATTTCAACTACTTTTAATAAACTGCTAACTAATATAAAACTAAATAATTATGATGTAAAAAAATCAATTGCTCAAAAGTCAATCTGTTTAAATTATTAAACATTCTTACCAATTTTTTAAATTAATCTAAAACTAAAAATGTATGGAAAAAAAATGCCTTAAAGGTTTTTTAGCCTTTCTATTGCTTGCTGTATGTATGTCGTTTTCGAATGGTTTATACGCTCAGCAAAAAACAATTCGCGGAAAAGTTGCCGATTCGGCAAACAGTCCTCTCCCAGGTGTTTCTGTGGTAGTGAAAGGGGCCGCCATTGGCACCGTCACCAACATGGATGGTGATTATGAGTTAAGTGTTCCGTCCGATGCAGCCGTTTTGATGTATTCGTATATCGGGATGGTTACACAGGAAATTACCATCGGGACACAAACCACCATTAACGTGGTTTTGAAGGAAGATGTGGTTGGGTTAGATGAGGTTGTGGTTGTAGGGTACGGTACCCGGTTAAAAGAGGAAATAACCGGATCTGTATCCACAGTTTCAGCCGACCAGCTTCAAACTTCAAATGCGGTTAGTTTAATGAGCCGTGTGCAGGGTCAGGTTTCAGGGGTAACTGTTATGCAGTCCGACCGTCCAGGTGGAGATGCCACCATCCGTATTCGGGGTGTTGGTACAATAAACGATGCAAACCCGCTGTATGTAATCGACGGTGTTCCGGTAGGGCCGGGCAACAACATCAACCCCGATGATGTTGAATCGATTTCAATTTTGAAGGATGCTTCCTCGTCAGCTATTTATGGAACACGTGGCGCTAATGGCGTTGTGCTTATTACCACGAAAAGAGGAAAGCTTAACCAGGCTCCGACCATAAATTTTAATTTTAAAGGAGGGGTCAATAGGGCAAGTAACCAGTATGATTTGTTAAATACCACTGAATATGCCGATGCAGTGTGGTTATCATACAAAAACAGGAATGTTGCTCCTAATCATGCTCAATATGGCACAGGCACAACACCCCGGATTCCGGATTACATTTTACCGGCTGGTACCATGCAAGGAGCTGCCTCTATTGATCCGGCACTTTATAAATATCCCGATTACCAGATTTATAAGGCTAACAAGCAAGGTACCAACTGGTACGATGAGATTTACAGATCAGGGATTGTGCAACAATATGACCTTTCCGTTACCGGCGGAGGCAATAACGGAACATATTCGTTTTCAGGAGGTTATCTCGATGAAGAAGGTATTCTGATTCATACCAAATTTAAAAGGTATAATTTCAGAATGAACTCTGATGCCAAGTTCAATGACTGGTTTAAAGCAGGTCAATCGTTACAGGCCATTTTTATTGATCAGTTCGGGAACCTGGATGATAACGGTGAAGGAATTCCAATCTCTAATGCTTACCGCGCACAGCCTATTATTCCGGTTTATGATATTATGGGCAATTTTGCAGGTTCAAGGGCTCCTGAAATGGGTAATGCAGCCAACCCGGTAGCTGACCTGTACCGTGCCCGCAATAACAATGGCAAATGGGCCAGGGTTATGGGTAATGTGTATGCTGAAATCTATTTTATGAAAGATTTCACATTGAAATCATTGTTTGGCTATAACTGGGGACAGTGGAATTACAAAGGTTATGTATTACCAAACTACGAACATTCTGAACCAAATAAAGTGAATGGATTAAATGCCAACTCAAATTATGATCTTCTCTGGAACTGGACAAATACCTTAAACTACAGCAAAACTTTTAATGATATCCATAAAGTAAATATAATTTTGGGTACTGAAGCGGTTGAGTACAATTATCAATCGTTAAATGCAAGCCGCAGGGTATATTTTTCGGAAGATCCTGACTATATGCAGTTGGATTCGGGTGAAGAAAATAAGGATAACAGTGGCAATCAATCACAATGGTCGCTGTTCTCGCAGTTTGCCCGCGTTAATTACGATCTGATGGGTAAGTATTACCTGGAAGCTTCTGTCCGTCGCGATGGTTCATCACGTTTCAGCGAAGATAACCGCTATGGTGTTTTCCCTGCTGCTTCTTTGGGATGGATGGTTACTGAAGAAAACTTTATGGATGGCACCAGCAACTGGCTCGATATGTTAAAGGTGAGATTAGGTTATGGACAGCTTGGAAACGACAGAATTGGTAATTACAATTCATTCACAACATTTGCAAGCAACAAATATACGGCTGCTTATGCTTTAACAGGTTCAAATACAGCCGCAGTAACAGGCTTCCAGCCATCTGCATTGGGTAACTCCAAAGTAACCTGGGAAGAAACTACAACACTTAACTTTGGTATTGATGGTGTATTGATTGACAGGACTCTCGATTTTAGTCTCGATATCTGGAACAGAAATACATCGAATATGCTGGTGCGCGACCCAATACCCAATGTAATGGGTTTGGCCACTCCGCCTTTTGTAAACATTGGCGAAATGAAAAACAATGGTTTTGACCTTGAAATTGGCTATAATAACACTGCTTTCGATGGACAGTTAAAATACCGCGTTGCAGTGACAGGTTCGCATTATAAAAACGAATTGGTCAGTTTATTCAGCGACCCGAACCGCATTGGAGACGGCGCCAACGAACGCCAGATGTTGTACAGCCGGTATGCAGTAGGCCATGCTTTCCCCGAATTCTGGGGTTATGTTGTTGATGGAATTTTCCAGACCAAGGCTGAAGCTGATGCTCACCCGCAATTCGGAACAACCACATACAATGCGCCCGGACATTTCAAATACAAAGATGTAAACGGTCGCGATGCAGCGGGTAAACTTACCGGCAAACCTGATGGTAAACTAAATGTTGACGACCGTACATGGATTGGAAGCCCGCATCCTGATTTTACAGGTGGTTTGAACATTGATCTTGCTTGGGGAGCTTTTGATATGAACATGTTTTTCTATGGAGGTTATGGTAACGAAATGATAAATTATGTTACACGTTGGATTGACTATGGAATGTTTAACGGTAACCTCAGTAAAAAAGCGTTGTACGAATCATGGGGAAGTCCTTACCTGAATGGTAATAATGCTGCAGCCACCCTGCCAATGCTCGACCAGAACAGTAACTCACAGGAACCTTCATCTGCTTTTGTTCAGGATGCATCATTCCTGAGAATGAAGAACCTGCAAATTGGTTATACTTTGCCAAAAGCTGTAGTAAACAAAGCTCAGATTAAAAACCTGTATGTTTATGTACAAATGTCGAACCTGTTCACATTAACAAAATATGAAGGTCTTGATCCGGAAGTAAATCAATCGGGCACATATATGGGTATGGATACAGGGGCATGGCCAACACCGCGTCAGTTTATGTTTGGCGTACAGCTTGGTTTATAAGAAATGAAATTGTTAAATTAAAAAGAAATGAATAATATGAAAAAAATAGCTATAGCGATGGTCATGACCATTATAATGACCATTACATTTTCATGTTCGGATGACTTTCTGAATAAAGAGCCAATGGGAGTAACATCGGAAAATGTATTTTACAATGCAAAAGGGATTGACGCCCTTATAACCGGCACTTATTCAATGATAAGGGGAAGCGCTTTGTGGACGGTGTCCTGGGGTGCATCAATACAAAACTGGACTTATGGTTCTGCCGCATCTGACGATGCTTATAAGGGTTCTGAAGTTACCGATCAGGTTCCGGTGAACGATATCGAACGATGGGAAGTAACGCCAACAAACGGATATCCTGCCGACAAATGGAGACTTTGCATTGGTATGGGTGTTGACCGTGCCAACAAAACCATGAAGGTGATTAAAAAAACATTGGAAAATAAAACCATTACCGAAGATCAGGCCAAGCGGTTCATGGCTGAAACAAGGTTTCTCAGGGCTTTGTTCTATTTTGAAGCACGTCTTGTATTTGGCGATTATGTTCCGTTGCTGAATGAAGACACACCTGACCCGAAGGCAGTTTCGAATGTAAACCCCGATGGGGCTGTTTTAAAATTCATTACCGATGATTTGAAATATGCCGCTGATAACCTTCCTGAATCGCAGGCTCAACCCGGGCGTCCAACCAGGTATGCCGCCATGGCGCTTGCCGCCCGCGCATATCTGCAGGATTTGAAATATGCCGAAGCAAAACCATTGCTCGATGCAATTATTGCCAGTAATAAATATTCGCTGATGGATAAATTCATCCAGAACTTCGAAATTGAAACGAACAACAACAAGGAATCGATTTTTGAAATACAGGCGAATGTGAACGATATCAACGAATCGCTGAATGCAGAAATGGGAATAGGTTTGAACTGGCCTCATGGCGGGGACATTGGTATGTGCTGCGGTTTCCACCAGCCATCGCAAAACCTGGTAAATGCTTTTAAAGTTGACGCCAATGGCCTCCCGTTGTTCGACACTTTTAACAACACCGATTTTAAAAACGATGCAGGAATCAGTTCGGAAGCTGAATTTATTCCCGATGAAGTAACTCCGGTTGACCCCCGTCTCGATTTTACGGTCAGCCGCAGGGGTATTCCGTATAAAGACTGGGGTGTAAACCGCGGCGCTGCATGGGTGCGCAAACAATCGGAAGGAGGACCGTATTTGCCGGCCCCAAAACCGTTCTTCAAAAAGTCGCAGCGTTATACCCTTTCAACTACCACAGGCTGGCAAACCGGTATCAATGCCAATAACTACCGATATATCCGTTACAGCCATGTTTTATTGTGGAGGGCCGAGGTAGCTGCGTTTGAAAGTGATGTTGTAAAAGCAAAAGACCTTGTAAACATGATCCGCGAAAGGGCCAGCCGCGATAAAGTGATGGGCAAAGTGAAGGTTTACAAACTTCCAACCAGCTTCTATCCATGGGGAGCAACAGGCGATGTTGATTTTACTCAACCCGCAGCCAACTACAAAATTGGCACTTACACGGCTTTTGCCAATAAAGATGAGGCAATGAAAGCTGTGCAGTGGGAACAACGTTTGGAATTTGCCACTGAAGGGATGCGTTTCTTCGACCTTCGCCGCTGGGATAAACTCCCCGGTAAAATTGGCGGTAAATCAATGGCTGATATTCTAAACGCGTTTGCTGTTGCTGATTTACGGGTTCGCGCTGCTTTCATGGCAGGCGCCAACTTTAGCGACAAAGATAAATACCAGCCAATTCCTCAAAGTCAGTTAGACCTGCAACCTGATGTTCTCGTACAACGTCCGGAATACAAATAGAGATAAAATCTATTTGATATAAATGAAAGAGGGGCAGTAATGTCCCTCTTTTTTTATTATTTTGCCGGTTCGTTCACTAAAAAATAAAATCATGAAAAAACTATTTTCAACATTGGTAATTCTGGCAACCGGAATTTTAGTGTCAGTAGCTCAACCCAAAGTTCAGCTGTTACCAAAACCTTCTGATAAAAAGATAGATGTTTTGATTGACAGTAAACTTTTCACCTCATACATCTACCCCGATAACATAAAAAAACCGGTTTTGTGGCCGGTAATTTCAGCCGAAGGAAATGAAATTACCCGGCAGTACCCGTTAAAAAATAAAGCGGGAGAACGGTCAGATCACCCTCACCATATTGGTATCTGGCTCAACTACGGCGATGTAAACGGACTCGATTTCTGGAACAACTCGGAGGCTATTTCAAAAGAGGACGCACCAAAATACGGGACCATTTATCACGAAACCGTTGTAAGCGAAAAAAGCGGAAAGGGTGAAGCAATATTGGTTACAACAGCATCGTGGAAAGACATCAGTGGCAATAAACTTTTGAACGAGATGACAGAACATACTTTTAAAGTGGATGGAAAAACCCGCATAATCGACCGAACCACCACCTTAAAAGCTGAAAACGGAAAAGTAAAAATTACCGACAACAAAGAGGGAATGTTTGCCATCAGGGTTACGCGCGAATTGGAATTGCCTTCGAAAGGAAAAGTGAGTGTCACCGATTCGCACGGGGTTGTTACCGAAGTTGAAGCATCGGATAACAAATCAGTTTCAGGAAGTTACTTAAGCAGCGAGGGCATAAAAGATGATGCCGTTTGGGCAACCCGTGGAAAATGGATGAAACTTTCGGGTATTGTTAATGGTGAGAAAGTGGCCATTGTAATTTTCGATCACCCCGGGAATGCAGGTTATCCCACATACTGGCACGCTCGCGGATACGGTCTGTTTGCTGCAAACACACTGGGGCAGAAAGTATTTTCAAACGGAAAGGAAGAGATGAATTTTTCGATTGAAAATGGCGAGTCGGCAACTTTCCGCTACCGGCTGGCAATTTTTTCAGGAGATCCTTCAATTGATGAAATTGAAAAAATGTCAAAGGAATTTGAAAACAAAATTTAGTGGCACTAAACTACATTTGGGTATTTTTCTTTCTTTCCGCATTTGTCATCGGATTAGTTCGTTTGCTTTTTTTCGGCGATGCTGAGGTTTTTCCGGCCATGATGAATTCCTCGTTCGACATGGCCAAAAGCGGCTTCGAAATTTCTCTCGGATTAACAGGCGTCCTCACGCTTTGGATGGGAATTATGAAAATTGGCGAAAAGGGTGGGGTGGTGGCTTTATTCTCAAAAGCCATCGGCCCGTTTTTTAACAAGCTGTTTCCTGAACTTGGTAAAGATCACCCCGCTTATGGCCCGATTATGATGAACATTGCCGCAAACATGCTCAATCTCGACAATGCAGCCACACCTACAGGGTTGCAGGCCATGAAGGAAATGCAGGAAACCAACCAGCATAAGGAAAAGGCTTCAAATGCACAAATCATGTTCCTGGTTCTTAATACATCAGGATTGACTATTATCCCGGTGAGTATTATGGTGTACAGGGCACAAATGGGAGCTGCAAATCCTTCCGACATTTTTATACCTATTTTGCTGGCCACCTTTTTTTCTACCCTTGCCGGACTCATTTCGGTTGCCATTTATCAAAAAATCAATCTTTTCGATAAAGTTATACTTGCTTATTTGGGTGGACTTACTGCCTTTATAATTGGTTTGATATGGTATTTTTCAAAACTCGAAAAAGAAACAATTGCCCAAATATCAAATATTGTAAGCAATGTTATTCTGTTTTCAGTAATCATTAGTTTTATTTTGATGGGCGTTATCAGGAAAGTGAATGTTTACGAGGCATTTATCGACGGGGCGAAGGATGGGTTTATGACTGCTGTAAAAATTATACCGTATTTGATAGCCATTTTGGTTGCCATTGGTGTTTTTCGGGCATCGGGTGCATTGGATTGGCTGGTTTCAGGTTTTACATGGGTATTTCAGCAGGCAGGTATTAATTCTGATTTTACCCCCGCTTTACCCACTGCTTTAATGAAACCGCTAAGTGGCAGCGGCGCCCGCGGGATGATGGTGGATGCAATGAATACCTATGGGGCCGACTCGTTTGTTGGCCGCGTTGTTAGCACCATTCAGGGCGCTACCGATACAACGTTTTATGTGCTGGCAGTATATTTTGGCGCGGTGGGAATAAAAAACACCCGATATGCCGTTGTTTGCGGCTTAATTGCTGATTTTGCCGGAATAGTTGCCGCGGTTTTAATGGCCTACTTATTCTTTCATTAAATTTTAGCTGAAATGATGTCCGACCCAGAAAAAGCCGGGAAGGCAGTAAAAATTTTCAGCAAAATGCGCAAATTCGATATCGACCATCTGAAGATTGAATAAAAGTTTATTTTTGAACCACAAGTTTTTTAGTTATAAATGTGTTTCCGGTTTTCAGGACTATCAGATATACACCCGAACTCTTCAGATTCATTGGTTGTAAAAATTTGCTGTGATATCCAGGCTGCATATATTCGTTCTCCAGCAATTCCAACCTCCTTCCATTCAGATCAAACAACGAAATTTCAACTTTTTCACTAGCTTTTAAATTGAAATCGATACTAAATGATGAAGATGCCGGATTCGGATAGATATTAAAATCGGGAGTAAAATTCGAAGCAATTTCGTTTGCTGCTGTTACCGAACTTAAATCATCAGCGCCGGGAGAACCATTAACAGTTTTCGAAATTGTCCAGTAACCGGGTGAATTGGGGTCTCCTGTTGGATTTGCATGAACAGAAACAAGCGAATAACCTTTCCCATCGGCTTTTTCGGGCCAGGGTAGCTTGTCATCATAAGTAAAGGTCAAAACATTTTGGTATGTTGCGGTTTGTAAAACAATTTTTTCACCTTCGTTAGCCAAACTTCCGGTATAAACAAAATCGGGGGAAAAACCATAAAGTTGCTTAAATTCTGAACTGTTTGATGCAATGACAACAATTGAATTTGGTAATAAAACAGTACCTGCCGGAAATGTAAACAGTATTCCTTCGGTAAATGTCAGTCCCGATAAATCGAGGGTTTTGTTGCCGATGTTTTTTAGTTCTGCAAATTCAAGTTCTTTACCACTCACCAGCCCGATATCTGCAGGATGATAATGAATTTCAGTAACCTTTAAATTCGAGAACAACTGCGAATCTTCAAAAACAATTTCGTGCAATGGGCTCCAGGTATCTGCATATTTAACGCGGGCTTTAATTACAGTACCCGGGCTAACAACAATATTTGCAGAATTTCCGGCATTGACGGCAGTGCTTGAATTAGCCCCGCCAACCTTACGGGGGTCAGTTCCGTCGGTGGTGTAAAGTATCGAACCGCTTCCATTTGAGTGGGTCATGGATAAATTATAGTTTTCTGAAATAGTAATATTGCTGGCAATTATTTCTGAACCATTATTCTTAAAAACCGGCGGTTTTAGCGAAACATACAGGTTCTCGGCCAAAAGTTGCTGTAATACAATGTCGGTACGGTAAGGCATAAAATCTTTTATCACCCGGTTCACGGCCGGAACCCAGTGATCATCTTTTGTTCTGGCTGTCCAGCTTTTACTGTCGCCCCAACGCGCCGACTCGGCGATAATTGCCAGATTAAGCTGGTTGGCAGTTTTTTTAAACCTGCTGACGCACGAATCGGGAGTAAGCGCCCCGTTATTGAAAAAGTGACGGTAAACCCTGTCGGCAAACCTCAGCCTGTATTCCTTGTTTTCGCTGAGTTTAAAATGCAGCCACTGCGGATGGAATTTTCCAAAATAGGTAACATTCATTTTTTCCGATGAAATAGCACCAATGTTTACCCTGTTTTCGTACAATCCGATACCGGGCCAAACCGGGTCGGTCAGTAATGAGTGCTCGGCATCGTGTACAAAAAATCTGAAGCCTTCATGTTTTTTTTTCCTGTTGTAAACGGCATAAAAGTTATTCGGATTGTAATTCTGCGAAAATTTTGAGACAGGCGCATCGAAATTGCCGGCATAAAAAATAACCAGCATATAATCGATTAGGTTATCAATATCGACCCAAACGGTCAGCGATGGGTCAACTTTTCCGGTTGCATCCATTCCAATGAGTTTAAAATAACTGGCATTCGATGTAAACCCCTGCTGGCACATGTTCCATATTGCTTCCCAGGCCTCGGTGTTACCATCGGTGGCCTCAATTTCGTAAAGGTTAAAATTTTGACCGATATCAACTTTAATGACGTCGTAATCTTCTTTTTTACCTCCGAAATACGATTCCGCAAAACTAGCTTCGGATCGTTCCTGTGTTTGATATAAACCCCAGTATAACCCGTTCAGGTACAAATGGTAATAACGGCTCCGGGTATAAGGTTGCTTCATATCGCGCTGGCTTTCGCGTGAAAAAACATCCCTGTTTTGAGTTTGGTGTTTCGCGGCGTCGCCGCCGTTGGCCCATGAATAGTTTTGCCCGGTGCGTAAATCAATTTTATCAAATTCTGATACTCCTTCATCGCCAAACAATGGAAAATTCAGTTTCCCTTTACCATATTCCGACCTGAAAAACACACGGAAAGCATGTTTCGGATAATCATCATGCCTGCTCCACCCACCTCTTATCCTGATACCCGCATCGATGTTAAAACCCGGGCTGCCGTTGGGATTAATCAGTTCTATATTGGCTGGCCGTTCCCATTCGGAACCATGATATCCGGCATTTACATAGATTCCGGTATTCGGATTAAAAAGGTTTCCAGGACTGGTTGTTACCGAAATGGTTGGGATATCAAGCAAGGAGCTTTCCATAAGGTTTTTGTATCGCACATCGTTATACACTTTTGCATCCATTTGCAAATCAATCAGTTGGCCGTTAATGTTTGATGTTGGCCAGTTTCCTCCCGGATGAGCCTGGCTTTTCACCTCGCTGACAAAAATATAGGATCGGGTTACTGGTTTCGATGGGTCAAAACCTGCCTTAAATTTCGAAGCCCTTAAAACCACTCCGCCTGTTGTCCCTCTTCCTGCAGACGTACTCTTGGGGTCAATTGTTAAATTTACAGGCGAAATTGCAGTAACAGCCGTTGAAGAATACCTGGGATCGCTGCCATCCAAAGTATATTTTACTGTTTCGCCTGCTGCTGAGCTAATAATGCCTGCTGTAAACGGACTGTTGAAAAATCCGCTGGGTGTGTCGAAGGTAACAGGTTCGGTCTCGGGTAATTTTTTTATTCCCTCCAACTTAACATTCAGATAAAAGTCGTTGTTGTTTTTCGAAAAATTAAATCCCTGAACTGCAATTATATTCTTTCCGTTTATTAATCTGGCATTATTTTTATCAAAAAAAATGGTTTCCCATTCTCCAAATTCATGCGGATTTAATGCACCGCCGGTATATGAATAATTTTGAAGCACATTTAATTTCCACACTTCTTTGCCATTAATCCAAATTACAAAACCATCGTCAAAATCAGCAGTTATTTTCAATTGATCCACGTTATCAATGTTATCGATAATAAATTCCTTTCGTAAGTATAATGTTGTGTAGTTGTTTATCATGTCGCTAAGCAGGGTTCCCCCGCTTCCATCGCCATACCTGAAAGGTGCATTTCCTTTAGGCCAGGTTGAATCGCTGAATCCGGTTTCTTTCCATAAAGTATTTGGCTGTGAAGGTTCACGGGTTCCTTTGAAATAAGACCACTGCGAATTCCAGTCGATGATAACCTGTGCTGAAATATTGGTATTAAAGAAAAGGATATAAAAAGCGAATATGTAAAAATTAATGGTTGTTTTTAATATTTTACATTGTTTAACGGAGAATTTCCTTTTCATGGCTGATAGTTTAAAATCACATTTGTAATATTAGGCATAATTCCAAATTAAATGAAACAATTTTCAAAACAAGGTGAAAGTTCTGCTTCAGTATAAACTGAATAAGAATAAAAACAAACAAAATTTTTGTCATCAGGGATAGAATTCTTAGATTTCGGCGTTTATTTACAAGCAGTAAAAATGAATAAACCAAAAGTTGTAAAAAAGAATAAACAACCAGCCCGTAATCTTATTTTTAAATTGATTACCGTAGTGGTTCCAATAATTATTCTGATTGCATTCGAAGGTGTTTTGCGAATTACTGGTTATGGCAAAAATTTGAATTTATTTATTAAAAATCCGGTTGAAGGATATGAAAAGTACATGATTGTTAATCCTGAAATCGGCAAAAAATATTTTCAGAAATTCGAATACACAGCTCCTGCCAACGATATCTTTTTAACCGAAAAACCCGAAAATACTTTCCGCATTTTTGTAATGGGAAGTTCAACGGTTTACGGATTCCCTTATGAACGGAATTTAATGTTTTCGCGAATTCTGCACAAACAATTGGAAGACACGTATCCGGAGAAAAAAATAGAAGTTGTGAATACCGCGATTACCGCCATTAACAGTTTTACCTTACTTGATTTTATTGGCCAAATATTGAAATATCAGCCTGATGCAATCTTGATTTATGCCGGGCACAACGAATTTTACGGGGCTTTTGGAATTGGCTCAAACGAAACCATGAGCAGGAATCGCGGATTAACACGGTTGCATATCGCCCTGATGGATTTAAAAATATATCAGCTTATCCGCAACATCATCTCAGGGATTGCAGGAAAAATTGCAGATAAAAAACAGGATGAGGTTCATGGAACTTTGATGAAAAGAATGGTTGCCAATAAAGATATATTACTTGGTAGCGAAGAATACAAAATTGCCATGGAAAGATTCAGACAAAACATGGGTGATATTCTGAAAAAGGCGGGTAAAAAAAAGGTGCCTGTATTTGTTAGCGAGCTGGTGTGTAATATTAACGGAATGGAACCATTTAATTCAATAGCAGATGGTAACCTTGAAGCTGCTATTGATGTTTATAAAAAAGCCCGGGCAGCCGAAAAAAATGGAGAATATGAGAAAGCTCTTGATTTATATTACAGGGCCAAAGATTTGGATTGCATCCGTTTCAGGGCAAGCGAAGATGTAAACAGGATTGTAAACGAGCTGGCAGAAGAGTACAAAGTTTACAGGGTGCCAATGTTGTCAGTTTTTCAGGATAATTCGCCAAATAAACTGATTGGCAATAATTTAATGACTGAGCATGTTCACCCGAATATCGATGGAAATTTTTTGATGGCACAGGCATTTTT
>JBBIVS010000004.1:15777-21445 GCA_037439605.1 Draconibacterium sp.
GTGAGGTCGGGGGTAATAGATTCCGTTAGAAAAGTTGGCTATTCAAATGAATATTATAAAAGAAACTGGGGTTACACCGAACTTGATTCATTACTGGCGCATCACAGAATTCAACTTTTAAAAGGTTTCTGGCCTTTTGTTACCGATGTAAGTAAAGAATATAATTACAAAAATCTGTACCGTCCGAAATCTTTTCCCGATTCACTGGCATTCATCATAATTAAAAATTCCGTACTATCGTTGTATGAGGTTCGGCTCGATTTGGCGCGGAAGTACGAAAAATCGGGGCAACCAGAAAAGGCATACCGTGAGTATGAGTCTTTGGTAAGGACAAACCCTTACCTTGCCATCAACTACCGCGATGCTGCCAATTGTCTGGTTCAACTTGCCGATTTGCCGCTTGCACTGAAATATTTTAAAAAATCGCTCGAATACGAGGAATCGTTTTTTGCCAACTATCGTATAGGTGAAATTTATTTTCAAATGGGAGACTATTACAGTGCAGTTATTCAGTTTGAAAAGTCATTTAAACTGGCGCCCGATGATAAAAAGGTAAATGTTCTGGCACGTTCGTATGCCGCATTTGTTTATTCGGGCAAAGCCGAACAGGCAAAGGCTGTCGCTGCAGAGCTGGAAAGGGTCAATGCAAGGCAGTATTTGCGGATTCCACCTAAAACTTACCCTTTTAACCAATACATACCTTTTCAGACAAGGAGCCGGGTTGAACAGGCAAAACTATTGCTCGCTGACAAAAAACCCGATGAAGCTCTAATACTTCTTGAGTCATCGTTGCAGGTTTATGATTCTCATGTCGCTCATCGCCTGATTGGGGAACTTTACCAGCAAAGGCAAAATTACACGGAAGCTTCGACCCATTTTAATCTGGTTTACAAATGGTTTAAGTTTGATCCAAATTTTCTGCATAACCTTGTTTTAACCAATATTGCGCTTAACGATAAGGCAAACGCTAAAAAATATCTGGACGATATAATGCAAATCGAACCGAAGTATGAGCATTTCGGTGCTTTAAACCTCATGATTTCATCAACTAACTAATACAAGGGAATTGAAAATTTTAGGCATATCGGCATTCTACCACGATTCTGCTGCTGCGCTGGTTGTTGATGGAAAAATAGTTGCTGCAGCGCAGGAAGAAAGGTTTACCCGAGTCAAACACGATTCGTCGTTTCCGGTTAATGCAGTTAAATATTGCATTTCTTCCGAGGCTTTGAAAATCTCCGATTTGGATGCGGTTGTTTTTTACGACAAACCGCTTTTAAAATTCGAACGTTTACTCGAAACTTATTATGGTTTTGCACCCCGGGGAGTTGCGTCATTTGTTAGTGCAATGCCGGTATGGATAAAGGAAAAGTTGTTCCTGAAAAAAATCATCCGCGATGAACTGATTAACATTGATGGAAATAAAAAACTGAAAATCAATCTGCTCTTTCCCGAGCATCACCTGTCTCATGCTGCAAGCGCTTTTTATCCTTCATCTTTCGAGGAATCAGCCATTTTAACCATCGACGGGGTGGGCGAGTGGGCCACTGCCTCTATTTGTTACGGAAAAGGAAACGCAATAACCAATATTAAAGAGTTGCATTTTCCGCATTCAGTGGGGTTATTGTACTCTGCATTTACCTATTATCTGGGTTTCAGGGTTAACTCGGGCGAATATAAACTGATGGGTTTGGCGCCATACGGGATTCCCGGAAACAGTGAGGTGAACAGATTTATTCAGGTTATAAAAACTGATTTGGTTGATGTAAAAGACGATGGATCAGTTTGGCTCAATCAGGAATACTTTACTTATTCAACCGGCTTGCGAATGGTAAACGATAAAAAATGGGAAAAACTTTTCGGGTTTAAACGTCGCGATTTTGAAGGAAATATCGAACAGCATCATGCAAACCTGGCGCTTGCTATTCAACAGGTTACCGAAGAAATTCTGCTAAAAATGGCTGCCGAAGCCAAAAGGGTTACAGGTTCAAAAAATCTTTGTCTCGCAGGTGGTGTGGCTTTAAATTGTGTGGGGAATGGGAAATTACTGAAGTCGGGATTATTTGAAGAAATATTCATACAGCCTGCTGCCGGCGATGCAGGAGGGGCAATTGGCGCTGCACTGGCTGCTTATTACCTGGCATACAACAACAACAGGTCAGCACTTTATCCCGATTCAATGGAAGGTTCTTTTCTCGGGCCTGGATATAATTCTTTCGAAATTGAACATACAGCAAAAAGTTTTAAGGCTAAATTTAAAAGATTTGATGATTTTGATAATTTAGCCGCACAGGTAGCACAACTTATTGCCGACGGAAATGTGGTGGGCTGGTTTCAGGGGCGGATGGAATTTGGCCCGCGTGCCCTGGGAAACAGAAGTATTTTAGGCGATGCCAGAAACAGCGCAATGCAGTTGAAACTAAACATGAAAATCAAATACCGCGAAAGTTTCAGGCCGTTTGCACCTGCCGTACTGGCTGAAGATTGCAATGAATATTTCGAACTGGATAAGCCATCGCCTTACATGTTGCTTGTAGCCAATGTTCAGCAAAAACATTTGAAACTTTTGCCTGATAATTATTTTGATTTGCCATTAATGGAACGTTTATATTTTGAGCGTTCCGATATTCCTTCGGTAACGCATATCGATTATTCTGCGCGGATTCAAACAGTGCATCAGGAAACAAATCCCAGGTATTGGAAATTAATCAGCCAGTTCAAGAAACAAACCGGATACGGGGTAATCGTAAATACAAGTTTTAATGTGCGTGGCGAACCCATTGTCTGCACGCCTGAAGATGCATACAAATGCTTTATGCGCACCGAAATGGACCATTTGGTAATCGGGGATTTTCTTTTCGATAAAAAGGAACAACAGGAATGGAAGAATGATGAAAGATGGAAGGATGAGTTTAAGTTGGATTAATTTTATATTTCGCAATTAAAAATTGTTAAACGATGGAGTTTTTAAAAGACCTTTGGATGTATCTGAAAGAGCGTAAAAAGTGGTGGTTACTGCCGGTTATGGTAATTTTACTGCTTTTTGGTATTTTAATCATATTAAGCAGTGGAAGTGCAATTGCGCCATTTATTTACACCATTTTTTAAACATGAAATTGGATAACGCCAAAACAACCGAAACCAGCCTGGTTTTGACAACCTTATTAATAGTGGTTTTTATAATCACCTGTAACATCTGGTTTTTATATCTGGCTTTGGCCTTTGCTGTTACTGGTATTTTTATAAAACAATTGTCAAAATACATCGCTATCGGATGGTTTAAACTTGCTGAGATTTTGAATTTAATCATATCGAAAATCATATTGGGCTTACTTTTTTTTATTGTACTTTTTCCTGTTGCGGTTTTATATAAAATTACTGGTAATGATAATCTTCGCTTTAAAAAATCCGTCAATTCGGGCTGGATTGAGCGAAATCATATTTATGTTGCAAATGATCTGACAAATACATGGTAAACAATTTCCCTTTTTTTTTAATATTGAATCGTTTAAATTTTTAATAGATAATCGTCTGTAATAACATCAATTGTTTTGTAATCAATTTTTAATTATTAAATTCGTGGATTACGAATAAAAACGTATTTGTTGTACAGAGTTATGGAAAAATTGAAATTTCGGATATTTAAGCAGAAACTATATTTCTAAAACAACAATAATTATTAATTTAAAAAACAGAGAGATTATGAGAAAAATTTTTACATTAATTGTAGGTTTAATGCTGGTTTCGGTTGTATTTGCGCAGCAACCTGAGGGCTTGATTAAGAAAGCCTCGGTAGCCCCGGTAATTGACGGCGTATTGGATGATGTTTGGGCTGAAGCCAATGTTTACAAAATTGACAAACCTTACAGGACAGAGAAACCAACCATTGGGGACCCTGGTGATACAAAATGGAGAGGTCTTTGGACTGAAGAAGGTATGTACATTTTTCTGACTGTAAAAGATGACAACTGGTATCCAAGTTATATCAGCGGTGGTAACAATTGGGAATTCGACAAACCCGAAATCTATTTTGATGTAAACTATGTACTTGAAGATGGTTTGGGTGCCCAGCACAGTAAAGGCCATTATCAGGTGGCTCCTGCAGCCGTGGCAGCAAAAATAGATGGAACGAAGACTACCGAAGGGGATGGCGTTGTTTGGGCATTCAAGGTTGAAAATCCTAACTATACCGCTGAATATTTTGTTCCTTTTTCAAAACTGGTGGATAAGGATGGTGGTCCGGTGGATTTGACCCGTCAAATGGGTTTTGACGTCACAATCATTGACCGGGATTTGGGCGATTCAGGGCGCAGACGCGCAGTTTGGGCCAATATCGGCACATTTGATGAATCGTGGAGCAATATGAACGAAGCCGGCCTTATCACTTTTGATGGTGCCGAAGGGCCTGTTCACATCGATGAGATAAAACTTTCAAGCGGCGGTTCAATAACTGTTGATAACGGCACTCTTCAGATAAATGCAGAAATAATTCCCGATGATGCCACAGTTAAAACCTTAAAATGGACAATTAAACCAGCCGAAGGTAGCAAAGGAAAAGCCACTATTAGTTCGACAGGTTTGGTAACTGCCATAATGGACGGTAAAATGATTGTGCAGGCAACCTCGCTTGATGGATTTGTTTATTCAAATGAAGTTGTAGTTGTTATTAGCGGTCAAATAATTAAGGAGAGCGATGTTAACATTATTAAAAATGGAAATTTTGATAATGTGAATGCAGATGGAACTGCAGTATCATGGGGTGGCTGGACGGATGCCTCGCCTGCACATAAGGTGATTGACGGTGTTTCGGTTCATTCGCCTGTTGAAAGTACCGATGTTTGGAGGTATCAGTTCAGCCAAAACCAGTTAACTGCTTTGCCAAACATACCCTACATTTTTAAATTCAAAGCATGGGCTGATGCTAACAGGAAAATTAATGTTGACTTTGAGGATACTTCGGGTAATAATTACAATAGGTATGGTTCAACCACTGACCCAAGATCATCCAATGGAAGGAGTGACTGGACTTTTGATATTACAACAGAGCCAGTTTGGTACAAATTTGATGTAACATTTGATCAAATAGTCGCCACGACAGATCAAAAAGTACAATATATGCTTGGATTATATTCAAAAGCTACGGTTTATATTGACAGTGTTTCTCTTATCAGCGTTGCCGATATGCAATTAATCAGTACCAAAGCTGTTAAGAACAACCTTGAATCGTTTAAGGTATATCCAAATCCGGCTGTTTCAAAACTTCATATTGATCTTTCTGCACCGAATACAACTGTTGCCATTTACAACAGTGTGGGCGTAAAAATGGAAGAAGTTGTGGTTCCCGGAACTCATCACATTTTCGATGTAAGCCGTTACACAAAGGGATTGTATTTTGTGAAGGCCAACAACCAGGTTGTTAAGTTTATAAAATAATACTTCTGAATAAATAATAAAAAAGGCTGGCTCACACGGGCCGGCCTTTTTTTTAAGAAAAAAGAACCGTTCCTTCTGGTTTAAGCAGCCAGGGAACGGTTCTGATATTCTCGGGCTTAACACTGCAATAATTGCGATGCCTTGGCGGCTCGATGAAAAATCAACACACATATAACGCATTGATGTATAGATGATGATATCAGGCTTAAGAACAGATAATATGAGTTTTGGATTG
>JBBIVS010000005.1:0-21296 GCA_037439605.1 Draconibacterium sp.
GTGGCGGAATTTTATTGAAACAACCCCCGCAGGCGTCGCGTTGAATGGTTACCACAGCCAGTCCGTTACGGGCATTCTTCCTGATTCGTTTAAATGCAGTTAATAAACGCGGTTCTATAAACGATTCAATTTTTTCTGATTTTGCCTTTAATTTTTCTTCTTCAATTTTGGTTTCTTCCTGAATTTCCTGCAGTTCAGCCCTTTTTCGTTCCAAATCATCCTGCCTTTCAGTAAGAAGTTTTTTTGAGGTAATGATATTATCTTCCTTTTCCTTCATTTCAGCAGTGAATTCCCTGATGCGTTTTTCAGAGAGTTCAATTTCGAGGTTCTGGAATTCAATTTCCTTCGACAGCGAATCAAACTCGCGATTGTTGCGGACATTGTTTTGCTGTTCGGTGTATTTTGCAATCAAAAGCTGCGACTCTTTTATTGCAATTTTTTTGTTGTTGATGGCAGTTTCAAGGTTTTTAATTTCGTGATCGAGATTGATTAACCTTGTTTTTAATCCGGCAATTTCGTCTTCCAAATCCTGAACTTCAAGCGGCAATTCACCCCTGAGTACTTTAATTTTATCAACTTCAGAAACTACGGTTTGCAATTCGTATAAAGCCCGAAGTTTTGATTCGACCGAAATTTCTTTTTCGTCTTGCTTTGAATATGTTGTGTTCATTGCTTAAATATTTTATTATTCAATTTTAATATTCAGTAATAAAAAACCGGGTTGGTGTTTACTTCCGATAAATGGACTGCAAACTTAGGGAAATTTTTCATAAGTAATTCATAAAAAAGTTCTTTAGTGAATTGTTCGCTTTCAAAATGCCCAATATCGGCAATTACGATTTTATTTTCGGCATCAAAAAACTGGTGGTATTTAAAATCGGCCGATACAAAAAAGTCGGCCCCGGCAGCTATTGCGGCATTTAAAAGAAATGAGCCTGCACCGCCGCAAACTGCAACTTTTTCAACAGGTTTGCCTTTTAAGGCTGTATGTTTTATTACCCCAGTGTTAAATGTGGTTTTTAAATGTGACAGAAATTCCTTTTCTGATATTGGTTCTGAAAGAACCCCGGTCATTCCCATTCCGATTTTATCAAACTGATTATCGAGCGGATAAATATCGTACGCCACTTCTTCATAAGGATGCGATTTTAAGAGTGCTCCAATTACTTTTTCCTGTAAATAACCAGGGAAAATGGTTTCGAACCGGACTTCTTTTTCAGCATGAATTTCGCCTTTTTTGCCCACAAAAGGGTTTGCGTTTTCATTTCCCCTGAAACTTCCCAATCCTTCGGCCGTAAAACCGCAACTATCATAGTTGCCAATGTTTCCGGCTCCTGCATTAAAAACTGCTTCCCGGACCTGACTAAGGTGTTCGACAGGAATAAAAGTGACTAACTTTTTTAACTGATTGCCGGCAGCCTGGAGTATTTTTACGTTTTTCAATCCCAGTTTTTCGCATATTTTTTTGTTCACCCCGCTTTCAACACTGTCGAAATTGGTGTGGGCTGCGTAAATGGCAATGTCGTTTTTTATCGCTTTTATGATGGTTCGTTCAACATAGTTTTTCCCGGTAAATTTTTTCAGTCCCGAAAAAACAATGGGGTGGTGGGCTAAAATAAGTTGGGCCTTTTTTTGAATTGCTTCTTCAACCACTTTTTCGGTAACGTCAAGCGTAACCAAAACTGTGGTAATTTCGGTATTAATATCACCTGTTATCAGCCCGGAATTGTCATACGATTCCTGCAAACTAAGCGGGGAGAATTTTTCAAGGAAATTTGTTATATCTTTTAAAACCGGCATTTTGAATTTAATTTCTTTTATTTAACCTTTCTGTTTGACGTTGTCAGGAGATGCACACGCTGACAATTCAGAGATGCAGCCCAAAACCTGACAGCATCCTCGGACCTGTCAGCGTTCAAAAATTTTAAAATTAATCCTGAAGTTCATCCCTTATTTCGATAAGTTGCTGTTTGACATCCTGAAGACGTTTTACTATTTCGAAATTATTGATGGTTTCTTCCCTGTTGTCTTTCAACTTTTGCTGGGCGCCTTTAATGGTGAGCCCGCGCTGTTTTACCAGGTAATGAATGATTTTGACCGTCTCAATGTCCTCTTTTGTGAACAGGCGGGTCCCTTTTTTGTTTTTCTGAGGTTTTAAGGCTTCAAAATTGTTTTCCCAATAGCGGATTAACGATTGATTTTCACCAATCATATCGGCTACTTCTCCAATTGAGTAGAAAATCTTCTCTATTTTGGGTTTCCTGTAAGGCATTGAAATTAATCGAGCGTTTGACCGATGTTTGACGAAATGGCAATCATCCTGTCGAATTCTTCTGCAGTAAGATCCCTGAAATAATAAAATGCAGGGTTTACCCTTTGCCCGTCTTTATGAACTTCGTAGTGAAGGTGCGGCGCTGTTGATGCCCCTGAGTTTCCTACATAACCAATAATATCGCCACGTTTAACATTTTGTCCGTTCACTACATTGAAACTGTTTAAGTGTCCGTAAACTGTTTCGTAACCGTAGCCATGGTCAATTTTAATTACTAAACCAAAATCAGAACGGCTCTTTTTTGACCCCTCAAGCTCAACTACCCTGCCATTTCCGGTCGCAAAAACGGGCGTACCCACCGGAGCAGTAAAATCCATGCCCCAGTGCATTTTCCGGACTTTATAAATTGGGTGAATGCGGTATCCCCAGCCGCTGGCGGTTCTTTTTAAATCGCGGTTGGTTATGGGTTGAATTGCCGGAATGCATGCAAGCATTTCTTCTTTGTTCAAAGCAAGTTTCATTACCTCGTCAAACGATTTCGACTGAATATAAGCTTCCTTGGCAATGATATCAAGTTTTCGCGAAGTTTCGATTACCAGTGCCGAATTCGAAAGGTTTTCGAGGTGTGAGTATTTGTTTGTACCTCCAAAACCCGCTTTTCTCACCGAAGATGGAATTGGGTCGGTTTCGAAGATTACGCGGTAAATATTATCATCGCGCTGCTGAAGATCGGCGAGCACATTTTCCACTTTTTCCAAATCTTTCAGTAATAGTTCGTATTGCGACAGTAACTCCTGGTTTTCGCGCATCAGGGCTTTGGTGCGGGGTGTTTCATAAAAATAAATCACTACTGCAACCACAAGTAACGAAAATGCGAGGCTACTCGAAAAATAAGCTAATAATTTGGTTGTTTTTTCCTTTATCGAAAATCCGATACGTTCATAATTAAGGGTATCCGGATTAAATCTATATTTCTTCTTTACCATACCTTCAGGCCATTTTTATTAAGCGATTTAATCAGAATTAATTAAATCATATAACTTTGCAGCCGTTTGTTTATTGCTTTTTTAGGGCGGTAAAATTAACCAAATATCTGACAGATAGCTGATTTGTTGGAGAAGGTTGACATTTTTTAACAAAATTTAAAAAAAATCATTTAGCAATGACAAGAAGTTCGAAGGAGATTCGCAAGGCATTTCTCGACTTTTTCAGGGAGAAAAATCATCAGGTTGTAGAGTCGGCGCCAATGGTGGTTAAGGGCGATCCAACCCTCATGTTTACCAATGCAGGGATGAACCAGTTTAAGGATTGGTTCCTTGGAAATGAACCTGCAAAATGGAACCGTGTTGCCGATACACAGAAATGTTTGCGCGTTTCAGGAAAACACAACGATTTGGAAGAAGTTGGTCTTGATACATACCACCACACCATGTTCGAGATGTTGGGCAACTGGTCGTTTGGTAATTATTTTAAAAAAGAAGCCATCGACTGGGCGTGGGAATTTCTGGTGGGACGAATGGGTTTGAACCCAGACAGGTTGTATGCCACGGTTTTTGAAGGCAGCGCTGACGATAAACTTGAACGCGATGCTGAAGCTGCCGGTTACTGGCTGAAATACCTGCCTACCGAACGTGTGCTGAATGGAAGTAAAAAAGATAATTTCTGGGAAATGGGCGACTCCGGTCCGTGTGGTCCCTGTTCAGAAATTCATATCGATATCCGCAGTGATGAGGAAGTTGCCAAAATCCCCGGGTTGGAACTGGTGAATAAAAGCCATCCGCAGGTAATCGAAATCTGGAACCTGGTATTTATCCAGTTTAACCGGAAAGCCAACGGACAACTTGAGGAACTACCTGCAAAACATGTGGATACAGGAATGGGTTTCGAGCGGCTTTGCATGGCCATTCAGGGAGTTACATCCAATTACGATACCGATATTTTTCAGAATACAATTTCTGAAATTGGCAAACTATGCAACATAAAATATGGCGACAGCGAAAAAACCGATATTGCCATGCGCGTAATTGCAGATCATTTAAGGGCTGTTGCGTTTGCCATTGCCGACGGACAATTACCGTCGAACAACAAGGCCGGTTACGTTATCCGTCGTATTTTGCGCCGCGCGGTTCGTTACGGTTACACGTTCCTTAATTTCCGTGAAGCTTTTATTTACAAACTGGTTGACGTTCTGAAAGAGACCATGGGCGATGCTTTCCCCGAACTAAAAGGCCAGCAGGTTTTAATCGAAAGAGTGATAAAAGAAGAAGAGGAATCGTTCCTGCGCACGTTGGCAACCGGAATACGACTTTTGGATGACCTGATTGCCAAAGCAAAACAGGAGGGAAGAACGGAAATTCAGGGAAAAAATGCCTTTGTGCTTTTCGATACTTACGGTTTTCCGCTCGATTTAACCGAACTGATTGCCCGTGAAAATGGTCTTACGGTTGACACAACAGGTTTTAAGTCTGAAATGGAACAACAGAAAACCCGCTCGCGAAATGCAGCGGCACAGGAAACCGATGATTGGGTGGAAATCCGCAAGATTGATCAGACCGAATTTTTAGGTTACGACAAACTGGAAGCCGAAATCAGAATTGCTCGTTACCGGAAAGTAACGCAACAAAAGAAAACATTTTACCAGCTTGTTTTTGATCAGACGCCTTTTTACGGCGAGTCGGGCGGACAAGCCGGTGATTCTGGCACCATCGAATTTGACGGACAAAAATCAGTGATTTTCGATACACTAAAGGAAAATAACCTGATTGTGCATTTAACCGAAACAATGCCCGCAGCCCCGGATGAAACTTTCGTGGCAAAAGTAAATGTTGAAAAACGGCTCAGCACTGCCAATAATCACACTGCCACGCATCTGTTACATGCTGCGCTGCGCCAGGTTTTAGGAACTCATGTCGAACAAAAAGGCTCGCTTGTAAATGCCGACCACCTGCGTTTCGACTTTTCGCATTTCCAGAAAATGACCGATGAGGAGATTGAACAGGTGGAAAAAATTGTAAACGCCAAAATCCGCGAAAACTCGGTTCGCGAGGAAAACCGTACCATGCCCATTGAAGATGCCAAAAAGCTGGGAGCAATGATGTTGTTTGGCGAAAAATATGGTGAATCAGTTCGGGTAATCAAATTTGGCGAATCTGTTGAACTTTGCGGAGGAACACATGTTTCAGCCACCGGTTCGATAGGGTTGTTTAAAATTGTTTCTGAAAGCGCCATCGCAGCCGGTGTGCGAAGGATTGAAGCCATAACCGCAGAACATGCTGAAAAATTTGTCAACGAACAGATTAAAACCCTGAAAAACATTCAGGAAGCGATGAAAAGTTCCAATGACATTTTAGGTAGTGTAATGAACCTCCAGAAAGCAAACAGCGAACTGACAAAACAAATTGAAGGCTTTAACCGCGACAGGTTGAAGATTGTTAAGGAAAACCTGAAAAGCCGTATTTTGCAGGAACATGGGATAAACATTATTTCGGGCGAAGTGGGAATGGGAAATACCGGAATAATAAAGGATTTGGCCTATCAGTTGAAAGGCGAAGTTGAAAATCTGTACCTTGTTTTGGGAGCGCTGATTGATGGCAAACCCAATTTAACTGTAATGATTTCTGACAACCTTGTGGCCGAAAAAGGTTTGGATGCCGGAAAAATTGTGCGCGAAGCAGGTCGCGAAATTCAGGGTGGCGGCGGCGGACAGCCGTTTTATGCCACTGCCGGCGGTAAAAATGCAGCTGGGCTTCAGGCTGCTATCGACAAGGCGCTTTCATTTTTGCAGTAAGGGTGCGGCGGTTTCCGAACCGCCGTTTTTAATAATGCGAATCGGAATCCGCATCACCCAAGAATGAAAGAACCGTTTCTTCTGAGTGAATACAGACTAAACGGTTCTCGTTGTTTTATTGTTTCACAACCAACTGGCCTGTTAAAACCTCATCTTTATATTTTACCCGCACAAAATAAATACCATCTTTCCATCCTGCAGTTTGTATTTTATGTTCTTTGCCCTTTAGTTTTGTCGCTTTCACCTTTAAAGTCTGAACCTGGTCGTATATCTCTGATTCCCATTCAGCCGATTCATCAAAAACAACTTCTTTTGAATCAGATTCAATGGTTAAAGTTGTTTCATCTCCGGCGGGATTGGGCGAAAATGAAGGCATGTACCCGGAGCAGTTTTGGGCGTAAAAAGTTTTTGATTTGGCATACGTCATTGAATGGCCGCACTGGTTGTGTGCTGCAATCTTTATAACCTGTGGCGAAGAGGGATAGCCGCTGAGATAGAATATCGGGCGGCTGTGGGTTGCCGGACCGCCAATATCGTACCCTGTTTGGTACGACGACCAGCTGCCAAAATCCCAATAAAATTCGGTTATCCCCTGCTGTTGAATATTCGGATGGCCCGCGGCAATGGTTTGCTCCCTGTTAATACATAAAATATTGTAGGGAGATTGCCCGAACATCACTGTCATATCTTTCGGGGAGTTATCGGGCATGCCAACCCAAAATGTTTTTTCTGCTGTAAATGTTTCATTACTGGGCATTTTAAAAGAATATGTTATTTTGCCTTGTCCGCTGGCGCCTGTAGCTGCTGTTATAGTTGCAGTTTTGCCTGTCCCTGTTTTATTTCCCGTAAATAAGTTGGTGGATGTAAGGCTCCAGGTGAAATTTGATGCGGCGGGATCAACTCCTAAAGTAGCAGTAGTACTTGTACAAATTATTTCAGAACAAGTGATTACAGGTGTTGCAAAAAACCTTTTAACGTTTACACTGTCAAAATAAGTCGTTTGTGGAGTAACCACTGTAAATTGTCCTGAAATATTTGATGCTGTTATTATTTGCTGACTTATATTACGTCTAAATGAAGTGATGGATACCATTCCTGATCTGAATTTAACACTTCATGCATCAAAGAATTATTAATATAATACGAAATCTTATTTGGTGTCCAAATACATTTATAATCATAATAAATATTGTTTAGTTGTACATTGTAAATATCAAGATCCTTAACCTCACTGTTAGATTTAGTACAAATTGCAGGCGGATAATATCGATGGATTACATGTCCCATCTTTGTTAACCATGTTTGACACTTTAATTCGGCAATATCAATTTCGTTACCTTAGCCTCCAGGAGGACAAGGAGTACCGTCCCCACCTATTGCCCAAAAGGCTGGCCATGATCCTAAATTTGTTGCGTACTTGGCTTTACATTCAAAGATTCCATATTGAAATGGAGGTACTTTAGATACAACCTCTCCTCCGGCATAATTGCCATAATATGTTGTTCCAGCATAATTGGTTACTTTACAATTTGGACAACTTATCATTGTTAACTCTAATTTCCCATTGTTAACCTTTATTGTTGCAGAGCTGTCAATAAGTAGTCCGATGTCTCTTTTGAATTTTGCAACATTCCATTTATTTCTATCCAAAGAAGGTCCTTGGAAACCATCTTTAAAGACTGTCTCTGCATATTTTTCATCCCATTGCATAGTTTGACTCTGGATTTTACAAAAAAAACTAAATTGAACAATTATGAAAAGTAATAAGGTAATTTTTATTTTCATGATCTAAAATTTAAAAAAGTGATTAATTTTTACTCCAAATATCAATTTTGAAATATCCTGATTTAACCAATGCTCGTTTAAACGATATTTGGCAAACAAATTAAATTGAAAAAATCCGTTTCTATTATTAATTTCACGATAATCCAATCCTAAATAAAAATCAGTAATTAAACTTTCAGATGTGTAACCATTAATATATTCAGAACGTAATTCGTGCCAACCATTATCTGAAGTCAGCTTGTCGTCGCTTATTTCCTTTTTAACATGAATGTATCGGCCAATATAAAATCCGGAGGATAAAGTGAATCTGTTTTGTGCAGAATGTGATAAAGGAATATTTAGAATAACCGGCAGGCTTAATTCGCCAAATACCAATCGTTCTTTCACAAAAGAGTTTTCAGCTTTTCCATACTGATAATAAAGCCCGGTAGAAAATCCTAATTTGTTTTTAAAACTAATATTCACCAATGATTCTCCACCAAGATTAAAAAGGCTGGTTTCATAGTTTGATTCACTTTCAATAGCTTTGTTAAAATGAGCCAATACTAATCCAATAGATAAATAACTTTTCTTAAATTGATCCTCATCATTATCAATATAATTTTTTTGCAATAAATCATTTTTTATAATCAAAGGTTTTATTGCAAAAACTGAATTTAAAAATAAGATTGCCAAAACAAAAAGGAGGATAAACTTCTTCATTTCAAAATTTTGGAGAGTATTTGTGTATTGTATTTTATTATTCCCCACGCTGAAAGCGAATTACCTTTTGCCTCCCTGGTTGGGGAATATCGGGAAGACAATAAAATTATCTTGTTTAATCCCGAAAATTGATTTTGCATTTTTGAACGTTTTTGATGGCTTGCACTTTAACAAAGGTTGAAAGTGATTTATTGGGCCTAAAAGTATTAGGTTTTGTATTTTGAATTTGTGAGATATGTCATGCCTGTTTGATTTTATTATCAATATTGAACTAAAATAATTTGACGATATGTTATGCCAGAATTGTACGCGAGGCAGGCTGCGAAATACAGGGCGGCGGCGGCGGACAGCCATTTTATGCCACTGCCGGCGGTAAAAATGCAGCCGGTTTGCAGGCCGCCATCGACAAGGCGCTGGCGGTTTTGTAGTTGCGGGGTTCCGGGCTTTGAAGAGTCCGGCAATAAAATGTCGGAGTTGGAAACTCCGGCTCCTATCTGATATAAAATACAAAAAAGTCCTTTTAGCCTGACTTTATTTTGAATTCTTCCAAATAACATCTATTTTCAGCCCCAATAATTTTCAAAAAATGAAACGGATATTCTCTTTTATAACATCCATGCCTTTTATGGCATTTTTACTCTTAGCTTTTGCTTTTGCCATGGCTATTGCCACTTTTGTCGAAAGCAGTTACGGCACGCCAACCGCGCAGGCACTGGTTTACAAAACCCGCTGGTTCGAACTGATATTGGTTTTGCTGGCAATCAATCTAATCAGAAACCTGCTGAAATACCGGTTTTTTACCAGGCAACGCATTACGCTCGGATTATTTCACATATCGTTTTTGGTGATTTTGCTTGGTGCTGCAATTACCCGCTTTATCAGCTACGAAGGCGTGATGCACATTCGAGAGAACGAGAGCTCCGATTTTATCGTTTCAAGCGACAGTTACTTTTATGCCGGTTTTGAGGAACAGCAAAAGGAAAAGAAAGCGCTTTTCTCGGAACTGGCGCCAAAGCAGTTTTCATCAAAGTTTGATGTAAACGGACAAACCGTAAAAGTAAAGGCAGTTGGTTACATTGAAAATGCAGAGAAAAAAGCCATTCCTTCGGAAAGCGGTAAGCCGGTAATCGACTTTGTGTTTTCATCGCCTGCTTCGCAGGGAATGCAATCGTTTACCTTTAACAAAGGCGATGTTTTAAACTACCCCGGTTTTGTTGCCGGTTTCGAAGCTGGTAAAACTTTTGGGGTCAACTTTTTCAGGATGGATAACATGCTTTATATGACCGCTGCTGATTCGATTGAGGAAACTACGATGGCAAGCCAGGAGTCGGTGGTGTTTGCCCCCGGCGATACCATTCAGGCAAAAAACATGTTTTTGTATGGTTTCCGTGGGTTCAGGTATTTAATCCGCAATTACCTGCCCAGTGCCACGTTTACAGCTGTTAAAAGTCAGGCTGAAACACGTGAAAATGCAGTTATAATCCAGATTTCCGATGGTATTAAACAACAAACCGTCCCTGTTTTTGGGCACACCGGAGTTGTTGCCGACACGGTTTCTGTTCCGCTCGGAAATGGTGAATTAAAATTGGCTTACGGTTCAAAACCTATTTCGGTTCCGTTCAGCATTTTTCTGAAAGACTTTCAGTTAGACCGTTATCCGGGTTCGCAATCCCCGTCATCGTTTGCTTCAGAAGTGGTTTTGCAGGACGATAATATCGGACTGAAAAAAGACATCCGCATTTTTATGAACAATACTTTAACCTACAAGGGATATAAATTTTTCCAGAGCAGTTACGATACTGATGAATTGGGAACGGTTCTCTCGGTTAACCACGATTTTTGGGGAACCTGGATTACTTATCTGGGTTATGCACTGATGACCATTGGAATGCTGCTCTCCTTGTTGCACAAAAACTCCTATTTCCAGTTTCTGGTGCGAAGACTGAAAGAAAGCTCAGTGAAAACCATGCTGGTAATTTTTACACTCGGCAGCTTTGCTATTGGCGCATCCGCCCAATCAGCCGATGGCTCCGGAATTCCCGATATCAACGACGAAACAGTTAATTTGTTCAGCCGTTTGTGGGTGCTTGGGGTCGATGGGCGTATTGAACCGCTTTCTACACTGAACAGTGAGATTGTGCGAAAAGTGAGCGGAAAATCATTTCTTTATGGCAAGTCGGCCGATGAGGTGGTTTTAAGCATGATGACCCAGTCTGATATCTGGCAAACATTGCCTGTTATAAAAGTGGCCGATGAAGCTTTTGCTGCGGAACTGGGCGCAAACGGCAAATATGTTACCATTCAGCAACTTTTTGATGCGCAGGGAAATTACCGGATTTCGGAGAATGTGAGAAAGGCTTACGAAAAAACGCCTGCTTTCAGAAACAGGCTCGAAAAGGAGTATATTAATGTTGATGAGCGGGTTAGCATCTGTTTCATGGTTTTCCAGGGTTCGATGTTTAATTTGTTTCCACGGGCTAAAAAGGAAGACGGGTGGTATTCGCCCGGCGACGATGCAAAGGAATATTCAGGTGGCGATTCCATATTTATTAAAAGCGGGTTTCAACTGTTATTACAAACCATTTCGGAACAGAATTACACCGACGCCAATCAGATACTGGCAGCGATTGAAAACTTCCAGGTTAAATACGGCGGCGATTTAATTCCATCGGAAACAAAGAAAAATGTTGAGATTTTTTATAACAAGGTAAACCCATTTAAACGTATTTTTCCGTTTTACCTGCTTTTTGGGTTTTTCCTCTTACTCGTACTTTTTATCAATATTTTCAGGCAGAAACAGTTGTCGGAATATTTGCGTTTCACTTTTTCAGGCCTTATATTTCTGCTGTTTTTTATTCATACCGCAGGGATTATTTTGCGCTGGTACATTTCGGGGCGCGCACCGTGGAGCAATGGTTTCGAATCGGTGGTTTATGTGGCCTGGGCTGTAATGCTGGCCGGTTTTGTTTTTGGGCGGAAATACCCGATGGTTATAGGTACGGCTTCGTTTTTATCGGGAATTGCCTTATTTGTGGCTCATCTCAGTTGGATGAGCCCCGAAATCACGCCCCTCGTTCCGGTACTGAAATCATACTGGCTCACCATTCACGTATCGATTATTACTGCCAGTTACGGATTTTTGGGATTGAGTTCCTTTCTCGGAATTATGGTGATGATACTGATAGTACTTCGCCGTACCCAAAACCAGCAAAAAGTAAGTGGATTTATTGACCAGTTAACAACTATCAACGAGATGTCGGCAACTGTAGGGTTGTATTTTCTTACCATCGGTACCTTTCTGGGCGGTATTTGGGCCAACGAAAGTTGGGGCCGTTACTGGGGTTGGGACCCCAAGGAAACCTGGGCGCTGATTACCGTGGTGATTTACTCTTTCATCGTTCACATGCGCCTGATTCCTTCGCTGAAAGGGATTTTAAATTACAACATGGCTTCCATACTGGGTTTTGCCTCGGTTTTAATGACCTATTTTGGGGTTAATTATTACCTCTCGGGATTACATTCTTATGGAAAAGGTTCTGCCGACGGAGTAAACCCTGCCGTGCCAATTTCGTTTGCATTAATGGCTGCGCTGATGATTTGGGCGTATATCAAACAGACAAAATTTGAGAAGGAGTTGACCGAATAAGCAATATTGCATATTTTCCCTTTTTGGATGGAAATCCAAAAAAATTATTTTCTTATTGTACAATTTATATATTCATACATTTTCGCATTCATGCATTGATTTTTAGAATCAAAAAAACAGATATTCGACTTGAAAAACTTTTTTGCAGTTTGTAAAGGCGGTTAAATTGTTGAGGTTTACGTGCCCAATTCTAATTTCATTTAATTTTAGCCAAATTTTATAAAAACCAATAAACTTATGGCAGTATTAGTTACACGTACATTTGATATCCTCGACAAATATTTACAGGAATTTCCGAGGAAAGATGCCCTCGGGGGTAAAAAAGACGGCGGATGGTACACCTATTCGACCGAGGAATACGTTGAAAAATCACACCGGTTTGCAATGGGGCTAATGGCCTTGGGTCTCAAAAAAGGAGACAAAGTGGCAACCGTTACCACCAACCGGCCCGAATGGAATTTTGCCGATATGGGAATGGCAATGACCGGGGTTGTGCATGTACCCATTTATCCAACCATTGGCGAGGATGAATACAAGTACATATTACATCATTCAGAAGCGAAACTGGTTATTGTTGGCGACCAGAAACTGTTTGAAAAAATAGATCCGGTTGCAAAATTACTTTCGAATATTGAACAGGTTTACACTTTTGAACTGGTCGAAGGAGCTAAATCTTACGAGGAAATCCTCAGATTGGGTGAGTCGAAAAAAGGTGAACTTCAAGAAAAACTGGAAAAGATTAAAATATCAATTCAACCTGATGATTTGGCCACAATCATTTACACATCGGGTACCACTGGTGTTCCTAAAGGTGTAATGCTTTCGCAGAAAAACCTGGTATCCAACTTTGTATCCCATGCAAAAATGCACCATTTGGGCAAAGATCACCATGTAATCAGCTTTTTACCACTGTGTCATGTTTACGAGCGCAGTGTAAATTACCATTTTCAATACAAGGGAATGGGAATTTATTATGTTGGGAATTTAAACCAGATTGTGGCTGCCATCAAGGAAATAAAACCGCACATGTTTAATTCGGTGCCGCGGTTGCTTGAAAAAGTGTACGATGGTTTTATCACAAAAGGAAAAGAGCTTACCGGCCTGAAAAAGAAGATCTATTTTTGGGCCATGGATTTAAGCAAACATTTTGAATACAACAAAAAATATGGCCCGCTGCTGAGTTTGAAAATAAAAATTGCGGACAAGCTGATTTATTCAAAATGGCGCGCCGCACTTGGCGGAAACATAGTTTACGTGGTTTCAGGAGGCGCGGCGCTGCAACCGCGTATTGCAAGGGTTCTTGGAATGGCAAAAATGCTGAACCTGGAGGGCTACGGGCTCACTGAAACTTCTCCCGTAATTGCGGTAAACAATCCGGCCATGGGTGAAATGAAAATCGGTACGGTGGGTCCGGTTTTGGAAGGTTTCGAGGTGAAAATTGCCGAAGATGGCGAAATTCTTTGCAAAGGACCAGGGGTAATGATGGGTTATTACAAGGCACAAGACATGACCGATGAGGTAATTGACAAAGATGGCTGGTTCCACACAGGCGACATAGGGGTTTTTGAAGACGGAAAATACCTGAAAATCACCGACCGCAAAAAGGAGATTTTCAAGCTTTCAGGAGGTAAATATATTGCCCCTCAAATGATTGAGAACAAACTAAAAACATCGGAACTCATAGAGCAGGCAATGGTAATTGGCGCTAATGAAAAATTTGCCAGCGCGCTCATTTCTCCGAGTTTTCCGCTGTTACACGATTGGTGCGCCGAACACAAAATACATTTCGAAAATAATAAGGAACTGATTCAGATTCCGGCGGTGATTGAGAAAATTCAAAAAGAAATTCAGATCATCAATAAAACGCTGGGTTCGCATGAACAAATCAGCCGAATCAGGTTGGTTTGTGAAGAATGGACACCGGCATCCGGCGAATTATCGCCAACGCTTAAATTGAGAAGGAATATGATTGCCCAAAAATATCAGCATTTGATTGACGATATTTATTCGGCGGGGAAATCATAATATTGCTGTTTGATTTTTTATAGAAAGAACTGTCTTGTATTACAGGGCAGTTTTTTCTTTTTAGCTGGCAATAATTAATTCAGGTTGCTATATTTGTCAGCATAATTACCAAAACCAATTAAACATGAAAAAACTCTTTCTGTTGGCAATACTTGCCATTTTCATTTTTTCTGCTAACGCCCAGTCGTTAATCATTAATCAGGACGAATACTTTGAAATGCCCGGACTGAACGTGATGGTGTTTTACGATATTTATCCCGAAGGTCACCAGGGGGCCATTGGAATTATTCAAAATGGTACCCGGGTTGCAACAAACGGCGATTTGCGTCTGGAACCAACCCCCGGGCAGTGGCAACCCATTCCGGCAACAGAAAAACGGCAGGTTTTCCGCGACCGGAATGAAATCAGCGTGCGTTGCACCTATCCCGACGAAAGCCGTAACCGTAAAGGATTTAATCCCGTTTATTACCCCGATTTGAATTTCAGTTACAATGTGCGGGTGATTGGCGAGGGCAAAAATTTCAGGATTATTGTTGATTTGGAAGAAGCGCTACCCGACGAATGGATTGGCAAGGTGGGTTTTAACCTCGAGCTGTTCCCCGGATTGCTTTTTGGGAAATCGTGGTACATGGACAGCAAATCGGGTATATTTCCTACCCAGCCCAACGGGCCGATGCAAAAGGATGCCGATGGAAACTGGCAGGCATTTCCAATGGCAACTGGTAAAAAACTCACCATTGCACCCGATATAATTCCGTTGCAAATGATGAAAATTACCAGTATGAAAGCGGATTTGCAGTTACTTGATGGAAGATTTTATCATAATAACGGATGGTTTGTAGTTCGGTCAGAAATTCAGAAAGGAGCAACAAAAAATGCTATCGAGTGGTTTGTCGAACCGATGGTTGTAACAAATTTTAAGCATAACCCTGTAGTACATGTCAGTCAGGTGGGTTATCATCCTGACCAACCCAAAATTGCATCGGTTGAATTGGATAAAACTGAAACTGAAATTAAAGAGGTTGTACTTTACCGGATATCAGAAGATAGATCTGTTGAAATCGCGAAAAAGGGAATTCCTGAAAAATGGGGGAAATACCTCCGTTTCAACTATTATCAGTTTGATTTTACTGAAATCAAGAAACCCGGAATTTACCAGGTTATTTATGGCGAATATAAAACCGAACCATTTAAAATAGATGCAGATGTTTATGAACGACACGTTTGGCAACCTACACTTGAATATTTTCTGCCGGTGCAAATGTGTCACATGCGCATTAACGAAGGTTATCGCGTTTGGCACGACCTCTGCCACATGGACGATGCGCTGATGGCGCCGGTGGATACCAACCATTTCGACGGATATATACAAGGCCCGTCAACTTTGACAAAATACAAACCTTACGAACAGGTGCCTGGCCTCAATGTGGGCGGTTGGCATGATGCAGGCGACTACGACCTTCGCATTGAGTCGCAGGCTGGATCGGTGTGGACTTTGGCACTGGCTTACGAGGAGTTTGGCGTTAATTGGGACCAAACCACGATTGACCAGGAAAACCGGCTTGTGGAAATTCACCTGCCCGACGGGAAACCCGACATTTTGCAACAGGTTGAACACGGTGTGCTTAGTATTTTGGGTGGTTATGAAAATTTAGGTCGGCTTTACCGGGGAATTATCGAAAACGACCTGCGGCAATATGTTTTACTGGGCGATGGCGCTGCAATGACTGATGGTTTAAAATACAATCCGGCGCTTGGGTCACATGAAAGAACTGCAACAGAATCGGGAAAAACCGATGACAGGTGGGTTTTTACAGAAGAAAATGCAGGGCACGAATACAGTGCAATCCAGGGTTTGGCTGCTGCAGCGCGTGTACTTCAAGGTTACAACGACGTTTTGGCTGCCCGCTGCCTCAAAGCTGCCACCGAATTATATGAAATTGAAAGACCATCGACTGGAAGAAGTAGTTCAGGAAAAATAAATGCTGCCTGCGAATTGCTGCTTACTACAAACGACATAAAATATCAGAAAGATATTTATGATATGAAGGATCAGGTTGTCCGCAGTCTTTCGCAAACAGGCGCTTCGGTTTCAAGAATTTTTATCCGTTGCAAAAACGAGGATTTTAAATCCGAAGTTCTGGCGGCATTTGGCGAACTAAGCAAACAACTCAAAAAACGACAAAGCGAAAATCCGTTTGGGGTTCCGTACAACATTGCTATATGGGGCGATGGCTGGGGAATTCAGCGTTTAGGAATGCAACAATATTTTCTGCACAACAATCTTCCCCAGTTATTTAGTACCGATTTGCTTTTTAATGCACTGAACTTTGTGCTGGGAAACCACCCTGGCGAAAATACTTCGTCGTTTGCATCGGGCGTAGGTTCGCGATCGGTTACCGTGGCTTATGGCGTTAACCGGGCCGATTGGTCGTTTATTCCGGGAGGTGTTGTTTCGGGCACAGGTATAATCCGTCCCGATTTTCCGGAGTTAAAAGTGTGGCCTTATTTTTGGCAACAAACCGAATATGTTATGGGCGGAGGGGCTGAACATTTTATGTTTTTGGTGCTGGCAGCCGATAAATTGCTAAAATAATGCCCTGTCCCAGGGAATTGCAACCAGAATCAGAACCAATGCAATTCCATAAAAAATGGCTGCTGCACGGTGTTTTTTCCAGGGAGCAACCGCTTTTTTCGTTTTTGAACGGCCTATGTGGATTAAAACCAGTGCAATAATCATCAGCAAAATATGTTCGACTGCATAAAAACGGAGTGCTGAATTCCTCATCGCAGCGCCAAAATCGCTGAATGCGGCCTTGGTAAGCGGGCTGACAAACGCATATAAAATAATACCAATCAAAAACTGAATGTCCATGAAAATAGTCAATACCAATCCAGTAATATTGTCTTTTTTAGTCCAGTCGCGTTTAATAAGCCAGCCGATAACAGCGAAAACCACGGCTAAAATCATAACAGTCAATACCAGCCAGCGAAGCATGTTGTGGGTGTGTAATAATCCAGTGTACATATAAAATAATTTAAATTTCTAATGAAACGTTTTTAAAAGGTTTTGGTTGAAACAAGGATAAGGTTGATGTTCGATTTAAAAAAGAAAAAGGTTGAATTTTAACAGGTTCAACCTTTTTCCCAAATAAATCAGGCGAAATTATTTTTTTGTCGTTTCAATCACCCCTCTGAAATAACCAATCGATTCGGCAATTCCCATAAACGGGTCGGTCATGTCTTTTTCGTGTTCAAGGCTGCATACGCCAGAGTAACCAACCTCGCGTAGCATTCTCACAAATGCGGGAAAGTCAATTATACCGCGGCCAATTTCGAGTGAATAGCCCTGTTTGGTTGGGCCTGTAACATCTTTAATGTGAATGTCGAAAACGCGGGTGTGGTATTTTTTCAGGTCGGCAACCGGGTCTTTTCCGTTGCGGGTGTCATGACCAACATCAAGGCACATGCCTATTCTCTGATCCAAATCTTTTACGTTGTTCCATACATCGTCGGCATCTGGGTAAAGCGGCATATCGGGGCCGTGCAAGTGGATTGCATATTTAAAATCATACTCTTTCACTTTTTTATCAACATAAGGGAGCAATTCGTAATTTGGCACACCAACAATCAGTTTCACTCCCACTCTTTTGGCATAAGCAAATGCGCGGTCAATTTCCTCGGTAGTCTTCATGTAAATTGGCCCAACTGCATAACCGGTAACATTGCTGGCTTTGAGTTTGGCATGAAAAGCAGCAATTTCTTCATTGGTGCTGGTTAGCGGCAGGTGAAAATCCTTGATGCACAGATAATGTACATCTGTCTTTTTCAAGGTTTCGAGTGTTTTGTCGAGGTCAAATTTCACGAATGTGTATCCGGCCATGCCTACTTTAAATTTTTCGCCGGTTTCAGGAGGTGGTTGCGGGCCTGGTTTGGTTTCTTGTGCATTACCAATTGTCAAAGAAAAGGCAAAGAGAAGTGTCATTAATAAAAATTTCATCTTTTCAGTTTTTAAAGTTTACTGAACAAAGCTAAAAAATAAATGTATTAATTCTTAAATACCACTTTGCCTTTTTCGGGAATCGCCCTGTAAATCGACTTTGCATCCTTGTCGTTCAGCCAGATATAAAGTGTTGGAATGTAATTTTCGGGCAGCAGGTTTTTTTTCAGATTATTGTAGTTATATGTGTACATGTTTTTTTTGTACTGAAAATCAACAATGGAATCTTTGTTTAATCCTACTCCTGTTATAATTACATTAATCCGGTTATCGAGGCTGAACTTCCAAATCAGCAATGGATCGGGAATTGTATCGTGCTTCACCACCTGAACCTCATTTTCATTTTTTGGGGCCTGCACTTTTTTGATTGGTTTTTTTGGAATGGTTGATTGTTCTTCAACAATGGTGGTAATTCTTGTAAAATCGTGATAAGCTCCAAAATTCAGCGAATCGAAAAAATGCAGCGGATGTTGTTTCATCATTTTTGCCTGAACAAGCACAGTTCCTTTCAGTTGAACCTGAACAATGCTGTCGTTCAGACTAATTCCAAGTGTTAATGAATCAGATTTTGCTAAAAGAAGTTGTCGCTCGAGCCAATTGATTTCTTTCTTTTTTTCCCGAATTTCGGGTATGTTCCATCCAGCATCGTGAATTTCCTCATCGGGAATAACTGTCATTTTTACTTCAATTGCTGCCCGTACGGCATTCATGGCTTTTACATATCTTACGGCTGTAATTACAGTTAACAGAACTAAAACAACTGAAAGGATTATAAAACCGGCTTTGTATTTTAACAGTATTTCTTTCATCATTTTCCGGTATTAATAAATAAATACTTTTGCTCCAACCGGTAACGTTTTGTACACTGCCTCCAAATCGTCATCGAGCATCCTCACACAACCATGGGTTACAGGTGAGCCGATCAACCTTTGGTAAAGCGTTCCGTGAATCAAATAGCCATCTCCCAATATAAGTGCATAGTCGCCAAGTACATTGGGCTCAAACCTCGAAGGATGCCCTCTGGGTGGCACTGGTAAGCCTTCTTCAATAAAAGCCCAGTCGGGTTTGGTCCATACAGGGTTTGTTTTTTTGCCTTTCACTGTCATAACCCCTTTTGGAGTTTCAAACATGAAAGATTTGGTACTATCAACTTCCAAATGAATAAAACTTCCGGTAGAGCATTTTCCCTGCCTGATAATCTGGTTGTTTTTATACAATTCAAAAGTATTGTTGGTGGTATTGATTACCAGGAAGGCATCACCCGGCGTCAACCGATCAACTCTTTTACCAAGCATGTTAAGCCTTTTGTCGAGTACTTTTAATTCTGCCTCAACATTAATGGTTGTGTCGTTTGTTGTTTTCGGACCCAGTTCGTTCTGGAATTTTGCAAACTGCATTTCAGGAATTACCATAACATTGAAGTATGCAAAAAACATTAAAATCAATCCGTACACAATTGTAAATAAAACCCAGACAATATATTTTTTTACTTTTCCCATTTACTGATTTAAATATTCTTCAAGTGGTACACGCGAACCTATTATTATAACGGGTGTGTTGATGCTGGATTGGCTGAAAACAAAATCCATTTCCTTGTTTTCAAGTGCAACGCAACCATCGGTCCAGTTAACGCCTTTCCCGCCGTCTCCATGGATTTCAATCAATCCGCCAATTCCGGTTTTTCTTGAGATTTCACCCGATTTCACCATTTTATCATATCTTTTCTGATCATCCCCGTTAGGATAATTAATTAACAGCGCCTTATGATATTTGGTTCTCGAACCACTCTTTTTTTCAATTACTTTATATACACCTTCAGGTGTCGCTTTATCGCCGGCGTGTAATTTATCTCCCATCCAACTTATTCCAAATTCAGCCTGAAAAGTTTTAAATTCTTTCCCTCCTTTAATTAAAATCAATGTCGATTGTATTTTATCGACCAAAATCACTGTTTGTCCGTTTTTCGAAAGGTTGTAGGCAAGTTTAGTGTTTTTTTCCCAAACCGGATAATCCTTATAAAAATCAGTCAGTTTGTAATGCGCCGATTTTTCAGCCTGTGAAATACCTTCTGATGCTTTTTTTGCAAGTTTTGCCGCCTGCTGAAAATCATTCTTCTTATATTCAATCTGAGCCTCCAGAAAACGGGTTTTGCCTTTATTAAATGCGTTTATTGTTGATTTATTCAAAGCCAGGTTTTTGTAATATTTTTCGAACCTGTTTATTTGATTTCTTAATTTCGACAGTTCCGATTCAACCTCGCTTTTAATTTTATTTTTAACATTTTTTGCTTCATCGCCGGCATTTGTACTTTTACTTATCGATTTTAGTGCCAGGTGGCGTGTTAATGAATAATCCCTGAAAACAAAAAATTTCTCATTTTGAATTTTCCATTCTTTCATCGACCAGTTGTACAAATTCTCTGCTTCCTTTAAAGTTTCATTGGCATAACGGCCGGCCATTTTGTTTTTTGCCAAAGAAAGTGATTCGCGGGCTAAGTTAATTTCTTCGATAGGTGGTTTGTTGGTTGTATAAATATATATTGAGTACCCGATAATTACAAGTATGGTAACTGTAAACAAAAAAATAACAAATCTGGTAAATGCGCGTACACTCATAATTTGCATAAAAACGCCGGGGTTAATAGCCCCGGCGTTTCTTAATCGGTTTTCTTTTCTTAGTACTTAATTTTTGCTTTGTCTAAAACTGCCTTCAACTCGTTGTTGATTTCGGTAGCTTTTTGCTGTGCAGCATTTACTTTTGTTTGTGCGCCAAGAAGGTCGCCGCTTGCAACTAAACCAGAAACTTCGCCAACCGAAGTTGTAATACCGGTTAAATCAAGTTTAATAGCTTCAATAGCTTCTTTTCCTTCTTTTCCTTTCGGGGCTTTTGCAAGCAACTGGTTGTTTTGTTCAATTAAAGCAAGAGTTGCAGCTTCTGCCGTGGCAACTTCAGTTTTAATTTCTTCTTTTCTAACTTCGGTTTTTGCAACGAGTTCAGTAGCCTGTGTTGTAACCACGGCTAATTTTTCTTTTGCTTTACCATAGCTTTTAAAGAGTTTCGAAGACTGAGCTTCAATGTC
>JBBIVS010000006.1:0-19336 GCA_037439605.1 Draconibacterium sp.
TGTCCTGCTTGATATTGAGTTTGTAAACCAGCTTTTCATTCTTATTCTGAGCCCATGAAAATACTGAAGCCACCAAAAATGCCAAAAGCAAGTTATATTTTAATCTTGTTCTCATTGTAGTTCCACAAATTCAAGTTTTCGCGCCAGTTCAAGAAATTTTTTCATTCCGGCTTTTTTTTCATTATCGAGTTCAAAACTAATATTTTGCGCAAAATAATCCGCAATATCAACATTCTTAAATTTAAGTTGTTCCAAACTGATAATTTCAGCCATATTTTCAATTCCAAATGCAAGCGCACTGTTAAACAATGCTTCAAACGACTTGGTTACCTTGTTATTTGCCGCCCAAACTGCAAATACAAACGGAAGACGGGTAAAATTGTACCATTCTTCGCTTAAATCATAAAGATATTTGTATTTGTTTTCAACATCAAAAACCCTGTCGCCAATTACTACCCCTGCAGTTTTTCCCTTAATCGAAACATTTTGATAATCGTTGCAGGTATTTTCCCAGTTGAACTGTTTTTTCCAGTAAAACTTAGCCAACACTTTTGCAAGCAACACCGAACTCCTTGATTGATAGTCCATTAAAACTGTTTCTATCTCATCAAGAGGAACTTCCGAAACGAGTACTACTGTTTTTACTTTTCCCACTGAACCAATACAATAATCACCAATAATGCGGTAATCATCCAAATCTTCAAGACCGGCCACCGGTATCAGTCCAACATCGGCCAGATTAAAAGCCAGTTTTGCAGCAACTTTTGAAGGGATGTCGAGACTCAAATCAATTTCATTTGCGATTATTGAATTTCTCAAACCATACAAAAATGGTTTGCTATTTAAATACGAAACAATTGATACGCGTGTTTTATTCATCCTTTTCACCTTTCTCCATCATTAAACGCTATTGTTATATTAAGGTTTAGTGCAAAGTTAGAAATATAAAAATCAATAAATTTTGAATAATATCATCCTTTAAAAAAATCCGGATCAAGCGATTTTGTTAAATTTGTGCACTTTAGGAAAAATTAAAAGGAAAAAAGTATGTTTGACAGGCTTTGACTAAATTTAAATACAAATTGTAATTTTGAGAAATGAACAGAATTTATTTAGATACCTCAGTTTTTGGTGGTTATTTTGACCCTGAGTATGAACTTTGGACTAAGATTCTGTTTGATAGGGTTGAAAAAGGAGAATACAGAATTATCTATTCACGGATGAGAGACATTGAATTAGAACCAGCACCTGTAAAAATCAGAAATCTTGCAAACAGCTTATCTGAAAGTAATATTGAATTTGTTGATATTTCGGATCAAGCTACAGCACTTGCCGAAGAATATTTAAAAGAAAATGTTGTAGGTAAAACAAGCAGGGCCGACTGCATACATATTGCTATTGCAACTTTAAGCAATGCTGATATTTTGGTAAGCTGGAACTTCAAACATATTGTTAACGTAAACAGAATAAGAGGTTATAATTCGGTTAATTACAAGTTAGGCCATAAAATATTGGAAATTAGAACACCAAGAGAAATATTGGAATATGAAGACTAAAAAAAAATTAAAGGCAGATAAAACTTTTGTTGAACAAATGAGAGAAATTCGGGATCAAATTAGTTTTGAAATAAAGGACCTGAAGATTGAGCAATTAAAACAATATCTGCATTCAAAAAAAACATTGCGACCAGCAAAAGTTTGGCCAAAACAGGGTTAAATCAATTTTAGTGAAGGTTAAATTAAATTTCCTGAATTTACCTGTCCAAAAATCACAGGAATGGAATTGTAACCAAAATCATTTTTTCTGTCGTAATATTCAAAAACTATGAAAAACAATGCGCTAACAGCCATTTCACCGGTTGATGGAAGGTACAGCAATAAAGTTGAAAACCTCTGGAAATATTTCAGCGAATTTGCCTTAATCAAATACAGAGTTTGGGTTGAAATTGAATACTTTATTGTGCTTTGCGAAATTCCGCTACCACAATTAGCCGGAATATCGGATGGTCAAATTGCAGAGCTTAGGAAAATAACGGAAAACTTTTCGCTTGACGATGCTACCCGGATTAAGGAAATTGAAAATATTACCAATCACGATGTTAAGGCGGTTGAATATTTCATTAAAGAAGAATTCGACAAACTGGGGCTGGAAAAATACAAGGAGTTTATTCATTTCGCGCTTACCTCACAGGATGCCAATAATACTGCCATTCCAAAATCAATTCAGGATGCGCTGGAATTTGAATATTACCCGTTATTAATGGAACTAATTGAAAAACTTCTTACCCTTTCAATGGAGTGGAAAGACATTCCAATGCTTGCAAAAACACACGGACAACCTGCATCACCAACAAAACTGGGCAAAGAGATTAAGGTTTTTATTGAAAGGATTATGGTTCAACTGGTTCAACTGAAATCCATTTCAATTGATGCAAAATTTGGTGGGGCAACCGGAAATTTTAATGCGCATTATGTAGCTTACCCACACATTAACTGGGAAGAGTTTGCCAATAAATTCTGCAAAGAAAACCTGGGTTTGAACCGATCGCAATTCACCACACAAATTTCACATTACGACAATCACAGCGCTGTATTCGATTCAATGAAACGCATTAACAACATCATTCTGGACCTCAATCGCGATTTCTGGATGTACATTTCGATGGGCTATTTCAAACAAAAAATAAAAAAAGGCGAGGTGGGTTCGTCAACCATGCCACATAAGGTAAATCCCATCGATTTTGAAAATTCGGAGGGAAACATTGGAATTGCCAACGCCGGATTTGAACAGTTATCATCAAAACTGCCCGTTTCGAGATTACAGCGCGATTTAACCGATTCAACTGTCACACGTTTTATCGGAGTTCCATTCGGACACACAATAATTGCAATCAAATCAACATTAAAAGGATTAAACAAATTACTGCTGAACGAACCTGTAATTGAAAAAGATTTGGAAGATAACTGGGCCGTGGTTGCCGAAGCCATTCAAACTATTTTGCGCAGGGAGTTTTTCCCCAATCCGTATGAAGCGCTAAAAGAATTAACCCGGAAGAATGAAGTTATTGACAAACAATCAATTCATACTTTTATTGATGAATTAAACGTTAATGATAAAATAAAGGCTGAGCTTAAACAAATTACGCCACAGAATTACACTGGCATTTTTTAATAACTATCGATTTCACATTTAATCATAGTTATTTACACTGAATAATTACATCCATGAAGGATTTTTTCAAGATTTTAAAACGATTCATTCTGCCGTATAAAAAGCAGTTAATACTGAATTTTCTGTTTAACTTTCTTTCAGCGTTGTTTACTGTATTTTCAATGGCGCTGATGGCCCCGATTCTGGAAATCCTTTTCGGAATGTCGGCAGATGTTAAGGAACTTTTACCGTGGGCTGCAAATTACGATGTAATCAAACACAACCTGTATTATTACGTCACCCTTTTTAAGGAAACAAACGGAGCAGGTTTAACGCTTCTTTTCGTTGGGCTTTTTGTGATTATTGCCACAACGCTTAAAGTGGGATTTGCCTATCTTGGCGCTTTCGAGGCAGTTTACATCCGAAACGGCGTGGTTAAAGACTTGCGTGAGCAGATTTATGCCAAAATCCTGAAACTGGCGCTCCCATTCTTTTCCGAAGAGCGAAAAGGCGACATTATTTCGCGCATTACCGGCGATGTAACCGAAGTGGAAAACTCCATTATGTCGTCGGTGGATATGTTTCTTAAAAATCCGATAATCATTATCGTATTGTTAACCTCGATGCTCATTATGAGTCCAAGCCTGACGTTATTTATTTTTCTGGTTCTGCCGGTGGCTGGTTTTTTAATCGGTCGTATCGGAAAATCGTTAAAAAAAATATCGCGTGAGGCGCAGGACAAAATGGGCATGATTTTATCGGTGGTTGAAGAAACCCTCAGCGGACTTCGCATCATTAAAGCTTTTAATGCCGAAAAGAAAATGGATGTCCGTTTTAATTCTGAATTAATGGATTACCGCCACATGATGAACCGGTTGATGCGTCAGCGGGAATTAGCACATCCGTTAAGTGAACTTATTGGAACAGTAATTATTATAATTGTTGTTTGGTACGGCGGTTCACTTATACTTGGCCAAAATGCTGAACTTAACGGCCCCGAATTTATTATTTATCTTGGAATTTTTTACCAGATTATCAATCCGGCAAAAGCTTTTACTACTGCGCTTTACAGTATTCAAAAGGGATTGGCATCAATGGACCGAATCGATAAAATACTGATGGCCGATGTTACCATTCCTCAAGTTCCTGATGCCAAACCAGTTTCTGATCTGAAAGAATGCATAGAGTACAAAAATGTGACCTTTGCCTATGATGAAAAAGTGGTACTTAACAATGTTTCGCTTAAAATAGAAAAAGGAAAAACGATTGCTTTGGTTGGCCAGTCGGGCAGTGGAAAAACCACCTTTGTTGATTTGCTCCCACGTTTTTATGATGTAAAAAATGGGCAGATACTGATAGACGGAGTTGATATTCGCGAACTAAAACTTCATGATTTGCGCGATTTGATGGGAAATGTAAACCAGGAAGCCATTCTTTTTAACGACACCATTTACAATAACATCGCATTTGGTGTAGAAAAAACTTCGAAGGTAGAGGTAATTGCTGCGGCCAAAGTAGCCAATGCCCACGATTTTATCATCGAAACAGAACATGGTTACGATACGGTTATTGGCGACAGGGGAAGCAAACTTTCAGGCGGACAGCGTCAGCGGCTGAGCATTGCGCGTGCCATTCTTAAAAATCCGCCGATTCTAATTCTCGATGAAGCAACTTCTTCTCTCGACACCGAATCGGAACGTCTGGTTCAGGATGCACTCGAAAACCTGATGAAAAACCGCACTTCGCTTGTGATTGCCCATCGATTGTCAACAGTTCGGAATGCCGATTTAATCTGTGTTTTCCACGAAGGCGAAATTGTTGAACGTGGCACGCATGAAGAATTAATGGAATTGAAAGGAAGATATAAAAAGTTACATAAAATGCAGGTGTTTTAGTTTCGAGTTCAGAGTTCAGAGTTCCGGTTAAAAATCGCCATTAAAAACCACTTTAACCATTCATCATGCTCGCATTCAGGCATTCATGCATTCACGCATTATAGCATTCACGCATTAAAACTTTGCCAGCACATCAGCCAAATGAATCGTTTTAATTGGTAACTTTTGCTTTTTAATGTATGCCTCAATATTCATTAAACACGAAGCTTCCGTTGAAACAATATATTCGGCACCGGTTTTAATGGCAAACTCAACCTTTTGTTCTGTCATTGCAGTTGAAATATGATGAAATTTCGCCGAAAAAGTTCCGCCAAAACCGCAACAGGTAGTCAGGTTTTCCATTTCAACCAGTTCCAATCCCTTAACATTTTGAAGCAGAATTCGGGGTTCGTTCTTAATTCCATATTCGCGCAAGCCGGCGCATGAATCATGAAAAGTAACCCGATAATTGAATTCAGCCCCAACGTTGGTTTTATGAAGTTTATTTACCAGAAAATCAGCAAACTCAAAAATCCGGGGAATTAAATCATCAACTTTTAAAAGCCATTCTGCATTTTCAGCAAACAACTTTTTATAGTAATTTTTGATAAATCCGATACACGAGGCAGAAGGGGCAACAATAACTTCTGAACCATTAAAGTCATTCAGAAATTTTTTGGCTAGCGTTTTGGTTTCTTTCCAGTAGCCACTGTTAAACGATGGTTGTCCGCAACAGGTCTGTTCGGGGTTGTAATGCACTTCACAGCCTGCTTTTTCCAGTACCTTAATAAAACTAAAAGCAGTTTCGGGATAAAACTGGTCGATAAAACAAGGGATAAAAACATCAACTTTCATTTCCAAAAGAATTTGGGGTGAAAATAGAAATTTATTGACAAATCACCTTTTCAAAAATGACATTATCACCAACGATTGCCCTTACCAAATAGATACCGGATGAAACCCGCTGATTTGCTGAATTTTCGCGATTCCACTGGATTTGATGTTTCCCACTGTTCAGTTCGCTTTGCGGATATATAACTTTCACCTGCTGTCCCAACTGGTTCAACACTTCAACCTGTACTTTTAAACTATTTTCAAGATTGATTTCCACTGTTAATCCGTTGCTGAACGGGTTCGGGTAACATTTGATTCCGGTCTGTGAAACGCCAGAGGTTTCTTCAACCCCAGTGGCTGTAGATTTTTCAAGACTGAAAACCGAAGTTTCAAGCCTGGCAAATAATTCTGTCCCTTTCTTGATTTCAGGTTCAAGCACGTACTCCTGGTTTTCATCCTGGTCCCACAGCTTCACTGTTATCCGGTTACCTTCGGTAAATCCGTTTATCATTGGCAAATCGGCTGCCGATGCTGCAACCGAAACTGCCCGCTTTTGAAGGTGATGTTCCTGCAACCGGACTGCGCCTGTGCAAACCGGCCCGTCGAAAACCGCAAGTTCATCGCCCACGTTCAAATCACTTACCGGCAATCCAACCAAAATGATGTTCATGTGATCAATCCCATTCCCTTCAAATTCAGGCTTGAAATGAACCGTGGTTAACGGTTTGGGCAAAACTGTCCCCGATTTTGGATAATGCTCATAAATCCACAAAGTATCATTGGCGTTTACTTTTACACTGTATCCTTCGCCGGGCAAAAAATCGCCGATTGTGTTTGTCCAGCCTCCGTAGGTTCCCCAGTCTTCTATCGAATTTCCGCGCTCATCCTGCACTTTTACCAGAATTCCTTTTTCCAGTAATGGTTTAACCACATGGTCCATTCCATTAAAAGCCGTTTTTTGCGGAAACCCTGCAATGTTCCACCCTTTCTTTAACGGTATGGCAAATGGATAATGCACCGGGTCGCCATAAATCCTTACGTCGGTATTTTTTTTCATTTTTACCTTGTAACCTTCCGAAAGCCGCATAATCCCAATGTTATCGGTCCAACCTCCATAAATCCCCCAATCCTCAAGCGAATTTCCTTCCTGGTTCTGGATTTTTACCAGTGAAACGCTGTTTATCAGCGGTTGAAATATCGTTTTAATACCGGGATTGACCGGAACTTCGTTGAAGGAAATAATATTCCAGCCCAACGATACAACAATTTTTTGTAGCCGCGTGCTGTCGAACGAAAATGTTCCTGAAACCGGAGTACTCCATACCTGCCGTTTATCTTTAAACTGGAAGTAAATGGTGTAATCCCCGCTTTTAATTGCTGAAATATCAACATAACCACTCAGGTTTAAAAGTTGCACCGGATTATCAACCGGAACATATTTCCGGCCTGCAATGTCGTTGTTCAGCCAGTAACGGTAACCAATTATTTTGTTTTCCTCTTCGAAAACATTGCCCGATTTGTAAAAAAACTGGCTTGCAGGAATGCTCCAGTACCCTTTGCTATCCCTGAAACGGATATTAAAAACATGCAGCCCTTCGCTGACAGTTTCAAACGACAGCAGCGTATTTAACTGCAAATGTTCTTCCGGTGATACCGGCACTAACTGATTTGAAGCAAAATCATCGTCAAACCAGTACTGATAACCGGTTACCCGGTTATTTGCCAAATCACGGTTGTAGAAGTATTGATTTACCGGGCTGCTCCACAACCCGTTTTCATCGCGGAAACGGATAGTAAAAACATGTAACCCTTTTGAAATTGAAGCAAGCGGAATTGCAGTTTCCAACTGCAGTTGTTCTGCCGGCGGTACGTGTGAAACAGTATTGATGCTGTAATCATTATCAAACCAATACTGGTATGCTGTGATTGTATTCTGCGCTTTGCCGCTATTTATGGTTAACAGGCAATTCGCAAAAAATATCAGCCCGAATTGCAAAAGTCGTTTCATGGCTAATTCTGTTGGGCGCTTACTTTAAATAAAATATTCAGATAACCGGGGTTTTCGGTTGAAACACCAACTGATGTATCAGTAATGTGCGGATTTTTGGGTATTGCGCCTTCCTTCCACGGCATCATCCCGCCGTAAATGCCAACCTCAGTTCCATCATCTCCCAGATAAACCAATTTGGCTGCTTCAAGCAAATGATAATCTCCACCAGCAGCATTTACATAAACTGTTGAAAGATTAATATTTTTATAATTCAATGCATCTGTAGGTGAATTACCTAAATTTGGATTGGCTAAATAAAATATATTTTGTCGAAAATTATTGAATGTACTTGGTGATGTATATTCAGGAGTACCACAAGGGCCGACATAGGTGCTGAAAATATTGTTATTAAAAGTATTGTAAGAACTGCTCAAAATTGTGTAATAATATGTACCGGCATCATAAAATCCAAAAAGAATAACATTATTTCTGAAAATATTATTTCTTGAATAATTAATTTGACATCTGATTATACAGTTGGAAATTACAGAATAAGTAAAACCCTTTAAATACATGCTCCCATTTATATCACATTCATATATTGCCGAGCTTGTTGGTTTCTGATCTGAAATAATGCCATTGAATTCCAATCCTGTTGTTAATTTACACCGGACTATTGTAATATTGGTTGCAACCTCAGATAATTTTTCAAGGCCTTGCTGGAATTCCATTCCTTCAAGATACAGGTTTGTGCAATTATCGCCAAGCTTTATTCTGCTGGCTGACATAATGTATGTTTTTTGAGTAACGGTGGTATGAGCTGGAGAGTATCCCGCGCCAATGATAACCAATCCTTTATCGATGGTACCGGGTGCATTGAAATTACCACCCGACAAGTAAAGCGTATCCCCGCTTGCAGCAGCGGCATAAGCATCAATAAACGGATTTAATCCGCCAAATACAGTCGTTGTACCGTTGCTCTCTAGTACAACCAATTTTTGAGCTGTTGAAATGCTGACACTAACAGCCAAAATAACATGAAGTAAAAGCATTTTTTTCATAGCTGATGATTTTTGAATTTTTCTTTCAAGTTACGAAATAAAATATTGTAAGTCAAGGGGTAACAGGAGTGATGGAAGGGATGCAAAAAAAACATGATTAAGCAAATAATGAATTACTGATTAGTAAGACCTTACGAGCCAATAATCATGTATTCACAGGATCATTTGATACTTCCGAAATCAGTTGCTGGTTGTTTTAAGTGATTAATCATTTTCTGACTTTACTGACAAATCACTTTATCGAATAAAATTTTGTTACCGATGGTTGCCTTAATGATATAGATTCCTGCCGGAACAGTTTGATTTGCCGCATTTTCACCATTCCACCTGATTTGATGTTTCCCGCTGTTCAACTCGTTTTGCGGATATATCACTTTCACCCGCTGGCCCAACTGGTTCAACACTTCAACCTGAACTTTCGAATCATTTTCAAGAACGATTTCCACTGTTAATCCGTTGCTGAACGGGTTCGGGTAACATTTGATTTTGGAATCTTCCAAAATTGCTGAATCTTCCAGTCTTGTGGTTGTTAAACTTTTCAGACTTAAAAAACTGGTCCCGTTTTTTGTAAAATGAGATGTGCCGGCCAAAACAGAAGGGATTATTTCGGATTCCTTATTTTGCCGGGAATTCCACACTTTCAAGGTAACCGTATTTCCTTCGGTAAAACCATTGGCGCCCAAATTATCTGATGCCGAAGCAATAACAGGAATTGTCAAACTCTGTAAATGATGAGACTGAACCTTAACCGCCCCAACACAGATTTCCTTATCAAAAACGGCAAGCTCATCGCCAATGTTTAAAACATTGACAGGCAAATTTACCACATTGATATTCATGTGATTGAACCCATTCCCAATGTAGGAAGGAATAAAGTGAGTCGTGGTAATTAATTTGGAAATTATTGCCTTCGATTTGACAATGTTTTCATAAACAGTCAAGGTGCAATCTTCAGTAACATTTACTTTGTAACCTTCACCGGGGGTAAAATTACCGATACTGTTTTTCCATCCTCCAAAAGTTCCCCAATCTTCAATTGTTTGGCCTTTTTCATCCATTACTTTTTTTAATTTACCCTCATTGATCAGCGTTTGAAATACAGCAATGCCATCATGCTCGAATTGTACTGGCCAGGAAATAATATTCCACCCTTTACTGAGAGGAATGTTTACCGGAAGATTTACATTACCACCCCTGATTTCAAATTTACAATCAGATGCAACTTTAATTGCATATCCTTCAGTAAAATTAATATTCCCGATTGTATTTGTCCATCCGCCAAAAATACCCCTGTCTTCAAGGGTATTTCCCGCTTCGTCCATCACTTTGACCAACTTATTTGAGTCAATTAATGGCTTCAGTATATTCATCAAATTTGCATCCGCTGGCGCCAGGTTCGCCGAAAAAATATTCCAGCCGGCAATTAAACGGATTTCCTGGATATCGGCAAACTGATCAACGCCCATATTAAAAGCCATACCCTGGTGAATGGGCACACCAAAATAGTCGCGTACACCGGTATTGGTACCAAAAAGCAGCTCAAGGTCAAGCCCTTTGTCAATTAAAAGCGATTCTAGCTTAAGCTTATAATCATCAATCCTGGAAAGCAGCTCAGGATTGGTAATGTTTGAATTTCCAGGGTTTACAAAACGGGGATTGGTATAATTTCCAACTATTTTACCATTTAACTTTTCCTGATTGCTGGCACTGGCCCATGCAATAAAATTAAGCGAATCCTGCACAGAATTATTGGCCAATGAGAACCAGTAATTCCCCTGAAAATTTTCTCCTTTTATACGATCATAAACTTTACCCGATTTGGAAACAAAAATGTTATTGCGAAAATTGAAATTTAAATTTTTGTGGTCCAAAAAAGCCAATGCTGGTCCGTTGGCATTATAAACAACATTATTATAAAATTCAAAACCCTTAAATTTATTCTCATTCCCGGAACCATTCCAAAAATAAATACTTCCACCGGCCGAAACATTTCCATCGTTTTCACTGATACAATATCAAACTGTATTATTTTTCCATTCCGTTGCGCCTGCATACTGGAAAATCCCATATCCTGCACCCTGATTATTATACGATATACAATACTGAATAACTGAATTGGTTGTCCCTCCATCCAAATCAAATCCCAAACCATCCATTGCACCGGCACTGGTTTTATTACCCGATGAAATGCAATACTGAATTAAAATATTGTCAGCCTCGGCCACCCAAATACCACCGGGACCGTTTTGATTCCATGGCATATCTCCTCCATTATTTGAGGCTTTACAATATTCAATTGTAAGGTTTGATGAGTTGTATGCAAAAATTCCGTTTCCGCTGTGGTTGTCTAAAACAGTAGGATCTCCGGGATTATTGTAGGCTGTGCAGAAACCTATGTAAATATTTGAAAGCAAGGTTTTATCCATTCCTGATACATAAATCCCGGCATAACCATTATCGTGTGCATTAACATTAGTGATTTGATAGTTCTCTCCCATATTATTTACCATTAATCCGGAGTGTTGAAATCCGCTAACTTCAACACTATCAATTATCATTTCGGAACAATAGCTGAATATTATTCCGTTTCCTGTATTTCCTGATTTACGTCCATCACCAATAAAATTCAGGTTTTTAATACTTATATTGTTACAATCGTATGCAATAAGACCCGATCCCTTTTGTGCATTAATTATAGCCCTTCCAGTTCCATAAGAATCAAAATGCACTTTATTATTCAACGAACCGTAATCATCCATGTTTAGGACAATAGTTCCGTTAAAAGTTTGGCCTCCCTCAAAAAGAATTTCATCACCGGGTCCGAAATCCCTTGAGTTAATTTTGTCAATTGTTTGCCAAGCCTGATCCGGGGATGTGCCGGTATTTGAATCATTTCCCCGTGGACTAAGATAAAATGAACCGAAACCTCCGGGTGGTTTAGGTTGATTAACATGAGGTTCAATAGTCATTACAATATCATCAACCCAGACGACGCCAGTTCCATTTTTCTTCCAAACATAGATATTTGGCTTGTTGCCCGGACTTTCACCGGTAGTGAAAGACAATGAAACTGTTTCATAATTTGTATCACTCAAAAAATATATACTTTTTCCACCTTCATTATTAACATTGCTAACACCAAATAAAATACTATCACCCGATTCAGTTTTTATGGCAACGCTAATTTTATAAGTTGTACAAGGTTCCAAATTTACAGGTTGATAAAAATATACTTCGTTTTTTTCAAGTTTTGCGCAGAATTCTCCGGTAACAGCGTTATTGATATCAATACTTACGAAAGAAGTTCCTATAGGCCAGGATACCCAATAAGGAGATAAAAATCCTGTTTCAAAACCCGGATTTTTAACCAGATTTTTTTAACTGGCATAATTTAATGTAATCATGTACATTAAAAGGCCAAAGATGTATAACCTCTTTTCAACCAAATAAAATCCTGTTTATTTAAATTTCATAACGTCCAGTTTCACAAATGGGTAGATGCAATGCGACAAAATTATATTTAATAATGAATTTGCAATTTATTTTTAAATATTAATGAAGAAGAAAATGATACATATTTTTGCAGGATAACATTACAAAACCAAACAGCACTTTACCCTTTCACAAAAAACGCCACAGCAGCTATTAATCCTGCGGCTACCACAATCCATCGAAGGATTTCGGGTTTCATGGTACCTGCCAGTTTACCGCCAATCCATCCGCCTGTCAGCGAACCAAATATCATGATAAACGCCACCATCCAGTCCACTTTCCCCGAAAATGCAAAATAAATGGCTGCAGCAAGATTAATTACAAATCCCAGTGCCTGTTTCAGAAAATTAAGACGGGTCAAGTTTTCGTCGGTAACCAAACCCAATACAGCCATCAGTATTACACCCAGTCCGGCGCCAAAATAACCGCCATAAACAGCGGCTGTAAAAACAGCGCCCATCATTATTGCCAGATTGTGATGCTCAGTATGGGCATGCCCAATTCGTCGGGTAATCCAGTTCTTTACATTTACCTGTGCAGCCAAAAGCAGTGTCGCCATTAAAATCAGGTAAGGAATCAGGCTGCGAAATGCGTCCTCGCTTGTATTCAGAATCAGCAATCCGCCGGCAACACCACCCAGTATTGAAACCGGTAAGAGTTTAATCAGCCTGGCACGCTGCGAAACAAAATCTTTTCTTTGCGCCCACATTCCGCCAATGGTTCCGGGTACCAGGGCAACCGTGTTGGTTACATTGGCAACCACAGGAGAAATACCAACCGCCAGCAAAACCGGAAAACTAACAAGTGTTCCACCGCCAGCCATAGCATTGATAAATCCTGCTGCCATTGCCGCAAAAAATATTAGTATTTCGTTGAAAACAGACATATCAGATTATTCGATTGGCAAAGATGGTGAAAGCCTTACGATTCGCCAAAAAACAGTGAATTTTCGTAAAATGCCTTTCCATGAAATTTTAATTGACAAAATTAACGCTGTTTCAATATCAATTCACTTTATTTCCTAATTTCGATTTTCTAAATACCTGACTGATGAAAAAAATTATTCACTTCTTCACAATTTTTATACTGCTTATAATCATGGCTTACCTGATGGGCCCAAAACCTCCAATGGTTCAATTAAACAAGGATTTACCCTCTGTTTCGGCAAGTATTTCAAATATTGAAGAATACGTTAAAAGGAATGATGAAGGTTTATCGTTAAAACCCGATAATCAGTCGCGGATAATTTGGTTCAACGATTCGGTAAAAGAACGCACCCCCTATTCGTTGTTATATTTACACGGATTTTCAGCATCATGGTACGAAGGATTTCCGGCCAATATTGAGTTTGCTAAACATTTCGGATGCAATGCCTATTTCCCGCGGCTGGCTTCACACGGTATTGTAACCGATGACGCCCTGATTGACATGACGCCCGACCGGCTTTGGGAATCGGCAAAAGATGCTTTAATAGTAGCACGCACTTTGGGTAAAAAAGTTATTATTATGAGCACCTCAACTGGTGGAACACTGGCGCTTAAGCTGGCAGCCGACTTTCCGGAATATGTTGACGGGCTTATTTTATATTCCCCCAATATAAGAATCAACAACAACACTGCATTTATACTTTCAAAACCGTGGGGTTTGCAAATTGGAAGAAAGGTAATTGGCGGAACCCACCGGGTGGTAAACGATGATTTTGATTCAAAAATTTGCCAGTACTGGAACTGTAAATACCGGATTGAAGCGGTTGCTTTTTTGCAACAATTGGTTGAGGAAACAATGACCAACCTAACTTTTAATAATGTGAACGAACCTATATTTCTGGGTTATTACTACAAAGACGAAACTCATCAGGATGACATTGTAAAAGTTGATGCCATGTTAAAAATGTTTGATCATTTGGGAACTACTAACGAATTTAAAGTAAAAAAGGCATTCCCTGAAGCTGAAAATCATGTTATTGCTTGCGAAATTACATCGGGTGCATTTAAAGAAGTGGTGGACGAAACAATTAATTTTGGAGAAAAAGTTTTAAAACTGAAACCTGTTAAATAGTTTTACTGAATTTTCTGTGCTGCTGCTTCATCAATAAACCAAATCAGTTCGCCATTTTCAGGAGAAATGTAATAAGCAGGAAGCAGTTTTGCAGCTTCGTCATCGTTCATGATTTCTGAAATTCGCTGTGCCTTGTTTGCCCCGGTTACCATAAAAAATACACGGCTGGCATTGTTTAAAACCCTTCCTGTGATTGTTATCCGCTTTTGCCCGGAGAGCGGATGAGTTGTTACAGCACAAATGCGTTCGTCTTCAAACAGTTCAATCTCGTCGGGAAAAATAGAGGCCGTGTGCCCGTCTTCGCCCAATCCTAAAAGTACAAGATCAAAGACAGGATTATCGCCCCTGAAATTTAAATTATCCTTTATTTCGGCAGCATATCGCAGAGCTTCTTCTTCCAGAATATTCTCACCCTTAATGCGATGAATATTTTCTGCAGGTATCAGAATTTGTGATAATAAAAAGTCGTTTGCCTGCTTAAAATTGCTGTTTTCATTATCGGGTGAAACACAACGCTCATCGCCCCACCAAAAATGCACCCTTTGCCAGTTAATGGAATAGGCATATTTTTTATTTATCCGCTTAAATAATTCAACCGGTGTACTGCCGCCTGAAAGGCATATATGAAAACGTTCCTGAGACGATGAAATTGTAAGATTGTAAATTGCCTTCGACAGCGCCTTGACAACCTGCTTTTGGTTCGCATATATTTTTACTTCAGTAGATTCCGCCATAATCAAGTATATTAATTATTTGTAATAACAATTAACAGTAAATTACAGTTCACAATATAAACCGTCATCAGTGAGGTTTTTACACGGATAGCGCCAGTTTGCGCCTTTAATCAAATCATCGGAATGCTCGGGGCCCCAGGTTCCTGCAGGGTAACCAAAAATAGGTATTTCAGGATTGGTTTCCCAGGCATTGATTATAGGCTGAACAAATTGCCATGCCTGTTCAACAGCATCGCCGCGCGCGTACAAGGTGGCATCGCCCTGCATGCAATCGAGCAGTAACCGCTCGTAAGCCGACGGGACTTTGATGTTTGTTAAATCGGAATAATGAAAATCCATATTCACGGTTTGAACCTCGAATCCGGCGCCAGGCGTTTTCATGCCAAATTTGAGTAAAATCCCTTCATCCGGTTGAATCCGGATAATAAGTTGATTATTAACTGATTTTGATGAATTTCCAAACAAATGATGCGGAACTGGTTTAAAATGAATGACAATTTCAGTAACCCTTGTGGGCAATTTTTTGCCAGTTCTGATGTAAAATGGCACGCCGGCCCATCGCCAGTTATCAATAAAAAATTTTATTGCCACAAAAGTTTCGGTGCGCGAATATGGGTCAACACCAGGTTCATCGCGGTAACCTATCACTTTTTCACCCTTAATCAACGATTCAGTATATTGCCCCCTGATTACATCCCTGACAACCATATTTTCCTTAAATGGGCAAAGTGAATGAAATACTTTGATAATCTCGTTCCTGATTGCATTGGCCTCTATTATCACGGGTGGCTCCATAGCAACAAACCCGACAAGTTGCATCAAATGGTTTTGCAGCATGTCGCGCAATGCACCCGAGTTATCGTAATATCCTCCGCGGCCTTCCACACCAAGGTTTTCAGCCGAAGTTATCTCGACACGTTCAACGTAATTATGATTCCAAAGCGGCTCAAAAATTCCGTTGGCAAAACGCGTAACCAGCATGTTCTGAACAGTTTCCTTTCCCAAATAATGGTCAATGCGGTAAATCTGGTCTTCGTCGAAATAATTCAGTAATTTGATATTTAGTTCTTTAGCCGAATTCAAATCGGTACCAAATGGTTTCTCAACAATCAACCGCCTGAAATACCGGTCAGATTTACTCAATCCGATCTCATCGAGAAACTGAGGAATTGTTTGGTATAACGAAGGTGGCGTTGAAAGATAAAAAATGTAATTTTCAGGAATCTTCAGGTTGTTTGATATTTCTGAAAGCCTGTTTTTTAAAGGGATAAAATCTTCAACCTTTTCATTCGACACCGGTTGATAGAATAACATCTCCCTGAAAGCAACCGTATTTTCACCGGCAGGCAGAAACTCGCTTACCCTTTTTCTGAAATCGTCATCAGATAACAATGTACGGGAAGCGCCCAAAACTGCAAATTTTTCAGGCAACAGATTCTGGACATATAAATCGTAAAGTGCAGGTATTAATTTTCGTTTGGTTAAATCGCCCGATGCACCAAAGATTACCAGCACCTGGCTTGCTGTTTCTTTCATAAACTCGTCTTTTTATCTTCAACACAAAATACAACCATATTGTTCCCAAAATTGAAATACCTTAAAATGTAATAAACAACTCTGTTTTCAATGGTTAATTCCCCATGAAAAAAATCTGTTTCACCAATTTTAAAAGGAGTTATGAATATTTGTGTATCAAACCGGATTCCGTTCCTGCAGCTACATTTAAAAATTGCTTCCTTGGCGCACCAATGTATAATTTTCAGCATTTGACTTTGAGCCGATTTCTCAATCCAGGCAAGTTCATCGGGTTGCAGAAAACGCTTTGTTACACGATCGATTCTTCGATGAACATTTTCAACGTCGATACCGCATAACTCATTCGAAACAAAAACAACAACATAATCGGAAGAATGTGATATGCTGACATTTAATGGGGAGTTTTTTAGCAGCGGCCTGCCCGATTCATGATAAACAACTTCGGTTTTACCACCCATAATATTTTGAAGTAATAATCGTGTAGCCAGATATTCAGTTTGGCGTTTTTCGCCCCTGAACTTTTTAAACTCTGTTTCTTCATTTTCTGAAAACGGAAAGACAGAAATTAACGAACCGGCTGATTCAGTGATTTGCCAGATACCGATTATTCCGATTTGAGTCTCTATTTTTTTTACAAAAGGCATTAATTCCAGCTTGTGGTTTCAATTAACCTGATGATGTCAGGTTCAAGAAAGTCGATAACAGGTTTTATTGAATCGATATTTGGAACCTCGCGAATGTAAAGGGCCCCGCGTAAAAAGTGATTGACACTGTCGGTTAAAAAAAATTGCATTGGCGATGCCGCATTACCTTCAATACGGTAAATTAAGCCGTAAACTTTTCTGTCGGGATTCATAAAAACCTGTTCCTGAATGGCATCGGCCTTGATGGTATGTTTGTACGCGAGCGTGTGTGATTCTTCCATGAATTTGTTTAAAAGCTGGCGACCCGGGATTTTCTGATTTGCAAGTTGATAATAGGATAAGTGGATTTCTGCTTTATTGGCCGGTACAGAAATATTTATCCAATAAGCATGCACTGGATTATCGCTGTAGGGAATTACTCTTGCATAATCAGGAATATCAAACCTGTACGGAAAACTGTCGGGAATTGCGTGATAAGATTTTGCCGGGAAATCGATCCTGAAAAATTCACGCGGTTTTGGCGTGTATTTTTCTTTGCACGCAAAAAAAAACGCTGATGCGATAGCAAGAATAAATATTTTCTGTGTCAGACTCATTTCAACTGAAACGTACAATTAACAGAATTATTGATTTTAAATCACTTTTCGGCCAGTTTCCTGCGTTGCATTATCTTGTTTAATTTCTACTTTCATTTGTTTAATGCGCCGGTTATCCACAGCTTCAATGGTAAAATTAAACTGATTGTACTCAATTTTTTCGTGCAACGCCGGAATTTCGCCTTTCAGTTCTAAAATTAAACCTGCCAGTGTTTCGGCATCACCTTTTACAGGATTAAAAACTGCATCATCACATTTCGTAATTTTACAGAAGTCACCCAAAAGTGTTTTTCCATCAAACAGAAACATATTTTCCGAGATTTGTGTAAACAACACGTCTTCTTCATCAAATTCATCCACAATCTCTCCGACTATTTCCTCCAGAACGTCCTCAAGTGTAACAATTCCCGAAGTTCCGCCATATTCATCGACCACAACGGCAAGATGCACTTTGTTTTTTTGAAATTCCTTTAACAAAGAATTTATTTTTTTTGTTTCGGGAACGTAAAACGGCGGCCTGATAAGGGTTTGCCAGTTAAATGAATCTCCTTTGTGGCTGTGAGGAAGAATATCCTTAATATAAAGTATTCCTTTAATATTATCGAAAGAGCCAACATAAACCGGAATTCGCGAAAATCCTGAATCGACAATCACACTGAGAACAGTCTTAAAATTGTTTTTTATGTCAAGCGAAACCACGTCAACCCTGGGTTTCATAATCTCAGCCACATTTTTGTTTCCAAACTTTACAATTCCTTCAAGAATCTCTTTTTCTTCAGAAAGTTCCTGCTCAGATGTCAGTTTCAATGCCTGCGAAATTTCATCCATCGACAAGTTTTTCTGATGCCGTTGTAACCTTGTGCTTATAAATGAAGTGGACACTATCAGCAAAGAATTTAATGGTCGGAATATTTTTTCAAGAATTTGCAGTGGCAAAGCCATAAAACGCGCAAAACCAAGCGAAAAATGAGTGGCGTACAATTTTGGAAGTATCTCGCCAAACAGAAGCAGTAAAAAGGAAATAAGCACTACCTGAAACATAAATTCGATAACAGGCGCATTTTGAACTGAAATCAGGTTGTTTGTAATATTTGCTGTGAGGATAATTATGCCAATGTTTACAAAATTATTGGTAACCAGAATAGTTGCAAGCAATTTCTCGGGGTGTTCAAGGTTTTTGAGCACCAGATGATTTGTCCTGCTTTTCTTTTTAAGTTTTTGTTTATCGTTTGCATTTAACGAAAAATAGGCAACTTCAGATCCGCTTACCAAAGCAGAAATAAAAAGGAGTATTAAAACCACAACAATCGAAATAATGATATACCCTGAAACAGGCTCTATTTGAATACTCCAGTTGCCGGGTTGAA
>JBBIVS010000007.1:0-18224 GCA_037439605.1 Draconibacterium sp.
CCAAACTTTTATCGTGTCGGCCACACATTCAACCACCATTTTATTCCATTCGCCAACGGGTTTTTCTGAGCCATCGGTGAGGTTGGTAATGCGGCGAAGTTTGCCTTCGGTAATCCCCCACTCCTCTTTTGGTCCGCGGCGGGCTTCCATGTCGGGCACCACAATATCTTCAACAATGCACCAAAAGTCGCCGGCATTTTCGTGCATCATCTGCATTTCGAGCGATTTCGGGAACATACCATACAATGCCCGCGGAGTGGATGCATGAACCAGTAACCCGCAGTTCCCGGGAGTGCCGGCAAAACGATATTCTGCAGTAATGCGGTAATTGCTGTAAACCGAGTCGGTAATCAGGTGGCCGCCGGGCGTGCCAAGGCTCACCAGCATCGAGTCGCGCACCATAAACGGGTTAATGGTGTCGGGATTTTGATCCATCGCCGGTACATCGACATGCCAGCCAGTTAAATCAACGCCGTTAAACAACGAAACAGGCTTGGGCGGTTCGGGAGTTACACAGGCAAACAGGGTTGCCATCATCAGAATTGCTAAAGTCAGGTTTTTCATAAACTGTTTTTAAAAAATTATTTTTATAACACATTATTTTGTTATTGGTCACTCGACATTTGTCACTGCCTGTCCAACTGCGTAAGACAAGCGGGTTCAATGGTCACCGGAAAATCAAAAATTATTAATCGTCTTTTAAAATCTAATCACCTCACAAACACATAGTTCATTTTTTAATCTACTTCGTCAATCATCTCACGTTAATCGATATTCAATTGTTCTTTTGCCCATTTGATATACTGTTCCCAATCGTAATCTGTAACGTCGTGAACGCCGGTGCGGATATGATACGCCAACGTATTCTGAATGGGGGTGTTCACTGGTGGCATTTCAATGGTTGGGATTCCTTTTTTTCCAAACAACTGGTAAACCGGTGTGGCATAAAACGCTGACAGGAATTCACCACGTGGGTCGGCCCACTGGTCTTCCTCGGCGCTGGCAACGTACAATGGCCGGGGTGCAATCAATGCCAACAGTTCGTGCTGATCGACCGGCAGTAACTCTTCTTTGTTGCTGTAATTGTGGAAATTTTTACAGAACCAGTGCGGAAAACTGTTATTGATTCGCCAAACTGTTTCGCCAAATTTCCGTTTTGAAAGCGCCGCCCCGCCACAACCTGAGTTGTTGGAAATAACAGCGGCAAAACGCGGATCGGTAACTCCAGCCCAAATTGATGTTTTCCCCAACCGCGAATGACCAAATACAATCACTTTGGAAGCATCAACATCTTTGTCTTTTTCGAGGTAATCCATGGCCCGGCTCAGTCCCCACGCCCAGGCGGCAATACTTCCCCACTCGTTGTTTGCGGGTTGTTTCTGGTCGTCAACGTACAATAAAGGGTGAATTCCGTCTGAAAAATCATTTTTGTCGGGGTCAACTTCGCCATAATAAATGGTGGCTAAACCCATTCCCGCATCAAGCATTTTTTCGATATTCCAACGGTTGCTGCGAACACCGCGCGATTGTTCGGTAGCCTGGTTGTAAATGATACCAAAAGATTCATTATTAGCAACCCACGCATCGGAAATAAGAATATTCACATCGTTGGTAACCGTGTGGTTTCCATAAAAATTATAGCCCAGAAAAACCGGCGCTTTTGCCACATTTTCAGGAAGGTACATCAGAATTGTAAAATCGAGTGTTTTCCCGTTTTTTTCGAATGTAAGTTCAACCTGTTTGCGTTTTGCCCTTCCGTTGAATGCATCGTCACTTTCTTCAACAACATTAAAAGAGGTGATTTTAATCTCGCCCGGAATTTCGCCAAACATATTTTGGGTAAAAAACTTTAACAGTTCTGGACGGCGTTTTTTCTCCCAGTCTTTTACATTCTTTACTTTCTTTTGTTTGAAAGTCGTCAGCGGGTCGGGCAGCGTAAATTCGGGCACTTTGCTTTCGTCGTAATTGGACACAAACTGCTGTGCAAAAGCAATTTGACTGGTTAGCAGGGTAAATAGCAGAAAAAGTGTTTTTTTCATATTCATTTTAGTTCAAAGTTTCGAGTTTAAAGTTCAATGTTATTCGAAAAGGAATCCGGAGGATTCAGATGTTTATAGATAATCGTTTCTGTTTTTCAATTCGATTCCAGCCGGAGTCGAACCGTCTGCTTCCTGCTCTGTTTCTATAAACATGCTACCTCTCCGCGGTCTGAATCCTAAAAAATAATTTTTCAAATCCTTCATAAATCATTATTGTTCTGCAATTTAATCATTCCATAAAACATTCACGCATTCATGAATTCTCGCATTCACGCATTTATTTTTAGTAAGCAAAACTGCTCCCACCCAAAAATTCGCGCAACAGCGATGTTGGCGGGATTTCCTTATCGTCGATTTGTTTAAACCACGAAAGGAATTGTATCAGGCGGTTGGCTTCTATATATTCGTCCCGGTTTTCGGGTACTTGTTTCAGAATGGGTTCGGCATATTTTTTAAGTACGGCAAGTTCGTACAGTGTTGCAGAATTAAACATGATATCTGCATTTTCCTGGTGAGGGAAAATATTTTTCTCCTCGCCGCGCCGCACCGAAGGCCAACGTTTAATGGTTTCCCAGGCGGGGTATCCACGGTATTTGCTGTCGCGTATAATACGGCGGATCAACCGGTTATCGGCCGTGGAAATATGGGTTTGTTCATCGAAAGCAATTTGTGTTAATGCCGAAATAAATATGCTGAATGTAAATTTTCTGTCGATATGAGGCAGCAATCCCGGGTTCATTCCGTGAATTCCTTCCACAACAAGAATGTCGTTGGGCGCCAGCCTCAGTTTTTTGCCCGATTTTTTTCGTTTCCCGGTTTGAAAATCAAAACCCGGCAGTTCCACCTCTTTCCCTTCGAGCAATTCGAGTAACTGCTGGTTAAAAAATTCCACATCAATGGCTTCGAGCGCTTCAAAATCGTACTCGCCAAACTCATCGACAGGAGTATGTTCGCGATCGACAAAATAATCGTCGAGCGAAATCTGTCGCGGGCGTAAACCGTTTACTATTAACTGAACTCCAAGCCTTTTGCTGAATGTGGTTTTGCCCGATGCTGAAGGGCCCGAAACCAGCACAATTTTTAAATCGCCATCGCGGGCATAAATCATATCGGCTATTTTTTTCTCGTGCAGCGCTTCCGAAACTTTTATCACATCGCCTGCCCTGCACTTAATTGTAAAATAGTTTAACTTGCCGATGCTTGAAACATTTAAAATTTTGGCCCACTCTTTTTGTTCCTGGAAAATGCCAAACAATTTTTTCCGTTCAACCAGCCTGTGAAGTTTATCAAAATGTTTTGGTCTTGGCACCTGTAAAAGTATTCCGTTGAAATAGGGAATCAAACCAAAATTTGAAATATACCCTGTTGAAGGTAAAAGATGACCGTAAAAATAGTTGGCGATATCGTTTAAAAAATAAAGACTTGAAAACAGGTTTCCCTGCTGTTCAAACAATTGCGCTTTTTCTGTCAGACCCTGTTTTTTTAGTAAATCTATAACTTCGGTTGTCAGCATCCGTTTTTTAATAAAAGGGATATTGGCTGCAATGAGCGATTTCATTTCATGTGTAATGGTAAATACATCCGAATTGGTTATCTGACGGTAAAAACCGTTTAATTCGAAAAAATAACCATTTGAAATGCCATTCTGAATTCTAAGACAAACCTCTGGAAAAGTCTGTTTTACAGCGGCGTACAAAACAAAAATCAAACTACGGATATATAATCTCCTTCCATCGGGATGCGAGATATCGATAAATTCGATTTGCTTGGGCTTTACCAGGCAAAACGACAATTCGCGGATTTGATTATTGACGATGGCGCCAACCACCACGTTTTCAAGTTTTATATGCAAATCCTCGCTTATTTCGAGGAGCGAAATCCCCAGCGGATAAACGTGCGATGTACCGGTGTTTTTACAGTAAATTTCAACTTGCTTCATTTTTATAGGTTTACTTTTAAGGCAAGTAAAAGTATAAAAATATGCAATTGAGCCGTTGTGAATTAGTACTTTCCTTATTCCTTCTCTTTCAGAATATATGTATTTTTTACGGTTGGGTGGGGAATGCGGATATACTTTTTCCCTAATTCGAGCAATTTGGCTTTCTCGAGTTTGTTTTGTGCTTCCGACTTCCTTGCAAGGGCACTTTCTAATTCAACCCAGTTTTCATTCATTCCTGTTTTTCTTTTTTGTACCATTTAATTCCTTGTTAAAATTGTTTTCAATTGCGGTTAATAAATGTAGTTACCGAATCATTTTTAATAATACTTGCTGTTTTGACCATTTTAAATTTGATTTTCTGTTTCGTAATCAATACGTCGCACATATTCTCATCTGTAAACCAGGTTGAAACAACACGTATTTCATTCCCGGCTTTTTTCAATTCCGAAATAATTGTCGGGAAATTGTTTATTTTATTTACAAATTCTTTGTTAATTTTCTTTTTCAAATCTGCTGTTAAATCATCCGTTCAGGACACATAACAATACTTCCTTTAAAACACGATATTTACCTCAAAATCCGCAACCGTGAAATAAGGGAAAGTGATTTAAAAAACAACGATTTAGACATTGATTTATCGGGAAGTCCGCTGGTATTTTACTATTACTCTGTTTATGCCGATTCGGCAGAAAACTATTATTACATAATAAACAGGCTGCTTACTTATTTTCAAAGAAATAAATTTGAAAATTACATTTTCGCCGGTATTTCGTATCATAAACCAAAGATTGAGTTCCTCCTTGAAATTGGATAAAACAACATTTGGGAAGAACCAATTGAAAAAGACGGGAAAGATATGGCAACATTAATGGAAGGGAATTTTGATGAATATTTGTTTGGAAAGCAGATCAACCTTTCAGCTCCTCCTTTAAAAACTTAGCCGTAAACGAACGCTTGTTTCTGACAATTTCTTCGGGTGTGCCGGCACATAATATTTTTCCGCCATTTTTTCCTCCTTCGGGGCCAATATCGATAATATGATCTGCCACTTTTATAACATCGAGGTTGTGTTCAATTACAATAACCGTATCCCCTTTGTCAACCAGTTTATTAAGTACATCGAGCAAAACCCTGATATCTTCGAAATGCAGGCCGGTTGTGGGTTCATCCAGAATATAAACCGTTCTTCCAGTGTCGCGTTTTGCCAGTTCGGCTGCCAGTTTCACCCGCTGCGACTCCCCGCCGGAAAGCGTTGTTGACGACTGCCCCAGCGTAATGTAACCCAACCCAACGTCTTTTAAAGTTTTCAGTTTAGCGGCAATTGAAGGGATAGCTTCAAAAAACTCAACGCCCTGTTCAATGGTCATTTCAAGCACATCGCTGATTGATTTTCCTTTGTAGCGAACTTCCAGTGTTTCGCGGTTGTAGCGTTTTCCGTTGCATTTGTCGCAATGTACATAAACATCGGGTAAAAAGTTCATTTCAATGAGTTTTAAACCCCCACCCTGGCACTCCTCACAACGCCCGCCAACTACATTAAATGAAAACCGTCCCGGTTTGTAACCACGTATTTTTGCTTCGGGAAGTTGGGCAAACAGGTCTCTGATATCGCCAAACACATTCGTGTAAGTAACCGGATTCGAGCGCGGCGTGCGGCCAATTGGCGACTGATCGACCTGAATCACTTTATCTATGAATTCAAGCCCTGTAACCGACTTGTAAGGAAGCGGATCTTTTAATGATTTGTAAATGTACTGGCTCAAAATGGGTTGAAGGGTCTCGTTTATCAAAGTTGATTTTCCGCTGCCCGAAACGCCGGTGACACATATAAATTTGCCCAACGGAATCTTCACATCCACCATTTTCAGGTTATTTCCTGAACAACCTGTTACTTCAAGATAATCCGATTTTCCGTTTCTACGGGTTAACGGAACCGGAATTTGTTTGCGGTTATTTAAATAATCTGCTGTTAAAGTATTCGATTTTAAAACCTCTGCAGGGGTTCCGGCTGCTACAATCTCGCCGCCGTGAGCGCCGGCATGTGGTCCCATATCAATTAAATAATCGGCGTGTAACATGGTATCCTTATCATGTTCGACCACAATTACCGAATTGCCAGAATCGCGCAGTTGCTTTAGTGCATTGATTAGTTTCAGGTTATCGCGGTGGTGAAGGCCAATACTTGGTTCGTCGAGAATGTAAAGCACATTTACCAACTGCGAACCGATTTGTGTAGCCAACCTGATGCGCTGTGATTCGCCGCCCGAAAGACTCTGGGCTGTTCGGTCGAGCGATAAATAATTCAAACCAACACCAAGCATAAACCCAAGCCTGTCGCGGATTTCTTTAATCACTTCAGCACCAATCAGCCGTTGCCGTTCGGTTATTCTGTTTTCCAAACCTTCGATCCAATCACCCAGTTCATTCAAATCGAGTTGTGCCAGTTCCGAAATATTTTTTCCATCAATTTTAAAATGCAATGACTCCTTTTTCAGGCGGTTTCCATTGCACTCGTCGCAAATTGTGGTTTTCACAAACTGGTTGGCCCATTTTTGAGCTGTTTTCGATGGGTTGTCATCGCGCTGGCTGTCGATGTATTTTATTACACCCTCGTAACTCATCTGGTAATTCATACTGGTCCCGAGCGGAGTATTTTTTAGTTGAATTCGTTCATTTGTTCCGAACAAAATAGCTTGTAATCCTTCTTCAGGTATTTCGCTTAACGGGGTATTAAGTGTAAAATCGAATTTTTCGCCAAGCGCCTCAATCTGCCAGAAAATCATCGAATTTTTATATGCACCAAGTGGCGCTATTCCTCCTTTTGAAATGCTTTTAGATTTATCGGGGACAATTTTATCCATGTCAATTTCTGTCACCCGTCCCAACCCATTGCATTTTGGGCAGGCGCCCTGTGGCGAGTTGAATGAGAAATTGTGCGGCGCAGGTTCACTGTAAGAAATTCCGGTAGTCGGGCACATCAGCAGACGGCTGTAGTATTTTACAGTTTGAGTATCGTGATCCAGGATCATCAATATTCCCTGTCCGTGTTTTAAAGCAGTTTGAACACTTGCTTTTAATCTTGCTGTGCTGACTTCATCGACTTTCAGTTTATCAATTAAAATCTCAATGAAATGGTTTTTGTACCGATCGACCCTGTAATTGTGTTTTAATTCAACTATTTCGCCATCAATCCGGGCTGATAAGAAACCTTTTCTCAGAATTTGCTCGAACAGTTCGCGGTAATGTCCTTTTCGGCCTTTAACCATCGGGGCAAGAATGTTAATCCGCTTACCGGCGAAATCATCTTTTATCAACTGAATGATTTTCTCTTCGGTGTATTTTACCATTTTTTCACCGGTATTGTACGAGAAAGCTTCGGCAGCCCTTGCAAACAATAAGCGAAGGAAATCGTAGATTTCGGTTACCGTGCCAACAGTTGAACGTGGATTTCGGGTGGTTACTTTTTGCTCGATTGAAATCACTGGACTTAAGCCGGTAATTTTGTCCACATCGGGCCGTTCCATATTTCCCAAAAAGGAACGGGCATAAGCTGAAAATGTTTCAATGTAACGGCGCTGGCCTTCGGCATAAATGGTATCGAATGCCAGCGATGATTTGCCACTACCGCTTAAACCTGTAATTACCGTTAATTTATTTCGTGGTATAGAAACGTTAATATTGCGAAGATTATGTACACGTGCGCCATAAACAACAACATGTTCATCCGTTTCCTCAATTTCCGGCGGAATCTGAATATTTGCTTCAGTAATGTTCTCCATTTTAAAAATTGATTCCTATCTATTTTAATACCGGAATTTTAACAATATATTTTTTACCTGCCGCATTTGTAAGTTTATCATCGCGCAGCCAGGGATTGAAATCTTTTAACAACTTATAGTTGATTCCCTGTTCGATGGCAAAATCGGCAAAATTCTTCACCGGCCCGTTTATTTCCACCTCGCGGGTTTTGATAACAGGATACTTTTCATCTTCACGAACAACAAAGTTATATTGTTCCGGGTTTTCCATAATCAACTTAAGCGCCGCAATTCTGTAAACATACCTTTGTGTTTCTTCAACAAAAAGAAGGTCATAATAGGTTGTCATTTTCTGCCGCGTCTGCTGGCTTTCAATCCTTGCCATTCCTCCATTGTAGGAAGCTGCTGCAAGGGTCCAGCTACCGTATTTGTTATATGATGCGCGCAAATAATCACAAAAAGCATAAGTTGATTTTTCAACATGGTAGCGTTCGTCAATTTCCTTACTAACTTCCAACCCATAATCTTTTGCAGTGCCTTCCAGAAACTGCCAAAAACCAACCGCGCCGGCAGGTGAAGCAGCTCTTGGGTTAAACCCGCTTTCGGCAACCGCAAGGTATTTAAAATCATCAGGAATTCCCTTTTCTTTCAGAATGGGCTCAATAATCGCAAAATAACGGGGCGCCAGCTTGATGTACCTGATGGTTTGAGAATGAAAATAAGCATTTGAAAGTAACTCGCGATCAAGCGCTTCATTAACGTCAAATTTCTCCAATGGCATTTTTTCGCCTGCAAAAACCAAATTATCAGGTATTTTCACTGCTGTAAACTCTGTTGCCGAGCTGGCAGCAACTGGCTGATAATCTGCCTTTAATGAACTCAACGCCAGTACAATTACTCCAACCTTAACAACAACAACTAATGGTAATACAAACTTCCACCATTTCTGATTCTTTATCTTATCCCACATTTTATAGAAAAAATTTTACTATAACTGAAAACCGATGTTTTCATTTTACTTCTATTCTGAATTTAAATTCAAATAAATGTCAATTTAAAACAGTTCGGCAAAAATACATTATTACCTTTTTGATAACAAAGAAAAAGCCCGGCAGTTTGCCAGGCGTTCGCTTTTATTTATTTAATTAACTTTCCTTCTAATTAAGATAGTTTCCAAGAAACCGTTCATTGGATTCATTCAGTTGGAAATCATTATTTAGTCCCATGCTTTCAAATTCCTTCAAAACTTTGATTGACTGTAAATAACTCGACTGATACCGTTTGTTACCAAAAATGCCAGTTGATATTTCTTCCAGTTCACCATGTATTTTTTCCAGTGAATCAATTATATTTGAATGATAATGTTTTATACATCTGGTACAGGGATGTTCCATCAGTTCTAAGGTTTTATTAAATGCAGTCTTAACCATTTCTATTGACCGATGGAAATCCTTTTGTTTGCGATACTGTTCTGATTCCAAATAACTTTTATTCACTGCTGAAAGATGAAATTTGCACATCATCTCCCTTAACGGACAGCTTACCAGTTCTATTTTCTTCTGCTTAACGTTAAATTGATCATCTTCTATTTCAAATGAAGAAAATAGTCTTTTAATATTAGCTTTCATTTATCGGTTTTTATTGAAATCCAAAAAACATTCTAACTCTCTGACAGAAATATTGGATTATGCACATTTGCCTTTAATAATTTCTGATTTAACGACTCCAAACAACCTTTTTTTAAGCATTTGATTATCATGTCTTAATTGTGCAATAAGCTCTTTTAATAAGAGATTCTGATTTTTAATCTGGTCAATCTGAAAAGTTATATCTTTGGATTTAGCATCAAGAACATACCAATTCTTATTACTGACTTCCATAACTTTAAATTCAGCATTATATTCCCTTGATTTCATGATTTAATGGTTTTATAAGTTATTTTTAATATCTGCGTCCTAATTAAAAACCTGAATTTCAGAATAATTAATACAACTTTCGCTGCTGCAGATAGCGAAGTTCCCGTAATAAACGAAAATGTCACTATCAAAAACAGAACATTGAATTAAACGAGTGTATTTAAACAACACAACTCTAACCAAAAACAAGTTCCAAATACCAAAATTTTAAAATAAATTGCGTCCTAGAAATGTATTTTTCAAAAAGTCCGTAACAAACATAAGCAAAAAAATATACAAAATGAAAAAAATCGAAAAATATTTCAATAATATTTTCCGGATGAAAATAATTGGTTAGCAGAACCTTATTTAAAAAGGAGTTTATTTAACCAATTATCTGTTTTTTACAGGAATAAAGCTAACCTGCTGAATGTTTTGAATGTTGGAATAATCGTACTGGTAGAAGCCATCATCGCCAATCATGAACAGGTATCCGCTAAAAGGAATTACATCGTAGGTTTTAATGCCGGCGAAACGAGCAATCTGATGACTGTCGATGGTTAGTTTATCTTTAACGTCAAATATTTTCAGTCCGGCATCGCCATCGCAAACAAACAGGGTTTGGTTGTCGATTCCTAATCCATACGGGCCTGACAAAGGATAGGAGGCAACCAAGGTGTTTGTTTTATAATCTGCAGAAAGTTTAACCACGTCGAGCCTGTTAACATTGCTGCCGCAAATATTTCCACCGCGAAGTGTTATGTAGGCATAACCATCTGAAATTACAACAGGGTCGCAACTCGTTACGTGCCAGAAATTTCCCACATAATTGAGAACGGTTGGAACCTTCAGACTGTAAATCTGCATCCCTGTGCGAGTGCCAAAAAACATGTGCCCGTCGGTTATAAACATGGTCTCAATATCCCAACCTACGTTTTGTTTACCAATGTCTGCCGGTTTTTCCGGAGTTTTTACATCGAACATGTACAGTGTTGAATTATCCACGGCATACAAATAGTCGCTGTATAAACCAAAACGAGCCATTGAACCGCCAATCCCGAATGAATTTACTCCAGCCGGTGCAACACCTCCACTGTATTTCGCATCCATCGACATTTCGGCCCGAAAACCAAAATAGGTTGGATAGTAATAATATTCAATTTCCTGACGCACTTTTTTAATTTCCCAACGGATTACCACACCTTTTTCCTTATCAACCGAAGCAAGACGGTAATCCTCGTTTGCAGGAGGAGGTGTCATATACGGAAAAACATCCTTTACCCGGTGTACTTCTTTTGGATTTGATATATCTGAAATATCAATTGCCACCAGGTCAACATAACTGTCAGCGTATAAAATGTTGTTTTTTATGGCGATATCAACATTACCCGGTATTTCGATGAATTTAAGATTTTGCGGACTTCGCGGGTTCCTGTTATCGATAATATGAATTCCTTTCATCTCTTCGTTAACGAAAATGTACCCATCTTTAAAATAAATCTTACCCGGATTCACCAAATCAGTAGCCGATTTGGTTTTTACAGCCGCCCGTAAATCATCGTACGACATATAAACGGGGGTATTGGCTGTAAAAACCTCGGTGTACTGGTCAATACACGAATTGATTCCAAAAAACAAAATAAAAAGTGGAAATATATATCTGATAGTTTTCATGTTGCAAAATATTTTAATTAAAAGTGACTCCTAATTTGATGGTTAAACGGTTGTAGTCAATATCGAGCTGGTAATCATTTTCACCCGTGTAACTCAACCTGTGAAACTGGTATCCAAAGGCAAACGACATTCCGAAACCCGATGAAAACATGCGGTGATATCCAATTCCGGGATTTATCAAAAATCCTCCCGCCGGTTTAAGTTCCTGATTGTAATTGTTTGGATAAGGGGGCATTATAAATGAATCGTAGTAATATGGCTGAACGGGATAAAAAATCTCTCTTGAATCTTCTAACGGAATTTCATAACCTGTTTTCAAAAAAACGTATGGCGTTGACCATGAGTTACGAAGTTTATATTCGATATTTACAAAAGCTGGCAAAAATGTTTCTTTTAAAAACTCGACCCCAATTCCGAGGCCTGCCGATAGTTTTGGAAATATGGAATAATTGAGCGCCGATGAAAAACTAAAAGGTGCGGATTGACTGTTTCTTGAATTTCCGGCCAAAACACCAATTTCGGTACGCAATGCAAATGGCGAATTTAAAACAGGCTCCTCGAATTCATTGGTTAATTTGGGTTTGTTGGTTGTCACCTTTTCGATTTCGTCAGCCTGAAATATCCAGAGATTTCCGGCAGATTCAATTTGCAGCTTCGACAGGTCTCCAGTGTACTGATATTTTCCTTTTAGAATTGTCCCGTTTTTCAGATAAACATACCCTTTTTGAGGTTGAGCAAAAACGCAAAGTGCAATAATATGACGAAAAGGAAAAGGCACAATTTTTTCATTTTGTTTAAGTTGTTTTGATGAGAGATGTGATATTGATTGATGAGGTTGCGTGGTTAAGGGAAAAAATCAGGATTATTTTTTTTAACCAATCATTTTTTTTCCAATCTTCGGTCGATAATAATTCCACGGTTCAAACAAAACAAATAAGTAGTATCAGAATGAAGAAATTTATTGCTATTCCTCTTTTCACATTTTTCGCGCTTTTTTCAACTTCCCAGGAAAAACTGGATTACATTTTACCTGCCGATGTTACTTACGATAAAAATATCCCAACTCCCGAACAATTCCTTAATCAACAAGTAGGGGAATGGCATTTGACCCACGACCAGGTTTTGTTTTATATGAAAGAAATTGCCCGGATTTCCAACCGAGCTGTTATTCAGGAATATGCGCGTTCTTACGAAAACCGTCCGCTGGTACATCTTATTTTTACTTCGGAAGAAAATCATAAAAAGCTGGCTGACTTAAAAGCTTTGCATATTAAATATGCCAATCCCACTGAAAACGTTGACAAATCAGGAGTACCGCTTGTTATTAATCTGGGTTACGGTGTTCATGGAAATGAATCAAGCGCAACAAACGCTTCTGTATTAACAGCTTACTATTTAGCTGCTGCAAAGGGCGATAAAATTGACCAGCTGCTTGGCAATTCAATCATTTTAATTGACCCGTGCCTGAATCCCGACGGATTTACCCGCAACAGCACCTGGGCAAACATGCACCAGAGCCAAGCAGTAAACGGTGACAATAATTCACGACAGTTCAGTGAAGTTTGGCCGGGTGGACGTGGAAATCATTACTGGTTCGACTTAAACCGCGACTATCTTTTACTGGTTCATCCTGAAAGTGTTGGAAGGGTTGCCAAATTTCACGAGTGGCTGCCCAATATTGTAACCGACCACCACGAAATGGGCGCCAATTCCACCTTCTTTTTTCAGCCCGGCGTACCAACCCGAAACAATCCGCTAACTCCGGAAAATAATTATGTACTTACCCACAAAATCGCTGAATATCACGCGATGTACCTCGATAAAATTGGCGCAGATTACTTTTCCGAAGAACAATTCGACGATTACTATCTGGGCAAAGGTTCCTCCTATCCCGATGTTAATTCGGCCATTGGAATTCTATTTGAACAGGCCGGTTTCCGAGGAAGAATCAGGCAAACAACAAACGGAACCAGAAAACTGGCCTACGGAATCAGGAACCAGTTTACGGTTACTTTGTCAACTCTTGATGGAGCAATAAACTTAAAAGATGAACTTCTCGATCATCAGAAAGAGTTTTTTCGCGAGGCTCTGAAAATGGCTGACAAAGACCCTGTAAAAGCATACATTTTCGGTAATGAAAATGATAAACTTCAGGCACAGCAATTTGTAAAACTGCTTCAGCAACACCAGATTGAAGTTTATTCAAACCAAAAGGAGATTACTAAAGACGGGAGGAAATTCAAGCCCGAAACCAGTTTTGTGGTACCTGTAAAACAACGTCAATACCGATTGATTAAAGCGCTTTTCGATGAAGTTACCACCTTTACCGACAGTACTTTTTACGATGTCTCAACCTGGAACATGCCGCACACTTTTAATGTTGCCTTTGCTGAAATTGGTTCGTTAAAAGAGCTTCAATTTTCAAATCAGCCGGTAACATTTCAAACCGAAGGAAAAATAATTGGCGGGCAAAGTAAAATTGGTTATTTATTTCGATGGAACGAATACATTGCTCCCAAAGTGCTTTTTGACATACAAAATGCCGGATTAACAACCAAAGTAGCAACCAGGGAATTCAGTTTTAAGATAAACAACGAAATGCAGGATTTTAGTTTTGGCACCATTTTTATTCCTTTAAGCGAACAGCCGTTGAATGAAAATCAGATTTACCAGCTTGCTGAAAAAATTGCAAAAGAGACCGGAATTGATTTTTACGGACTTTCAACCGGACTTTCGCCCAAAGGAATTGATTTGGGCAGCAGTTATTTTGTAACTCTCAGTCAGCCCAAAATACTGATGTTTACTGGTGGAGGCACAAGCAGCGCTAGTGCCGGCGAAATCTGGCATTTATTCGACCAGCGGTATGAAATTCCGGTAACCTTAACCGAAACAGGCAATTTAAGCACAATTGAACTTTCAAAGTACAATACCATCATTTTGCCCGGTGGAGCTTATCGCGAATGGAATAACAGTGATGTTCAGAAGTTGAAAAACTGGTCGCAGGATGGCGGAACTTTAATTACTATGCAAACTGCTGCGGCCTGGGCTGCCCGAAACGAACTGGGCAAAACAACCTACAAAAAAGCAGCAGAAACAGACAGCATGCTGCATTTCAGTTATGCCGACAGGGAAAAAGAGAGGAGTTTGAATACAATCAGCGGCGCAATTTTTAATACCACGCTTGACATTACACACCCGCTTTGTTATGGATATTCGCAAAATACACTGCCGGTGTTTAAAACCGGAACTTCGGTGGCTAAACCGCTGGATATTAAATCTGCCGAACCGGTAAAATTCACATCCAAGCCATTTCTCAGCGGTTTTGTTTCCGACAAAAATCTCGACCAGATAAAAAATGCGCCCGTTGTTTCAGTTCAATCCATTGGTCGCGGAAAAATTATTAGTTACCACGAAAGCATGACCTTCAGGGGCATCTGGCTGGGAACCAACAAATTGTTGGCAAACGGTGTATTTTTTGGGAAAGTAATTCAGTAAGAATTTTTGCCCTATATTTGTATAAAGTTTAAAAAACATGAACATTCAAGCAAGAAAACTGGAATTAATTGAGGAATTTCTTCGAATCAGCGATGAAAACTTAATCACTAAACTTGAATCATTTATCAGACAGGAAAAGAAGATTTCACTCGAATCGAAGTTAAAACCAATGACAATTAACGAGTTTCACGAAATGATTGATCAGGCTAAAAAAGACAGCGACGAAGGCAGGGTTATTTCTCATCAGGAACTCAAAAATAAGGTTAAAACATGGAAATAAGAATTGAATGGTCGGAGTTATCGGAAAGACAGCTTAAAGACATATTTGATTATATTCATTTGAAGCCAACTCACGAATCGCCAGGAAATTAATAAATAAGATAATTGACAGAGTTTCCATACTTGAAAACAATCCTTTTGCTGGTCCAAAAGAAGAACTTTTAAGCAACTACCCTGAAGAATACAGATATCTTGTTGAAAGCAATTACAAAATAATTTACTGGAAAAAAGAAAACCTTATAACCATTGCATCGGTTTTTGATTGCAGACAGAACCCAAGAAAATCAGGAAAATATAAACTGAATTTTTATTCAGCAAAGACACCAGATGATATTTTAAAATTCGTAAGTAATCCCTGTGTAAAATCCCATTCTGTAAGGACGGAATTCAACTGAAGGATTACTGTTAATAGAATTGAGGTAGTAACTGAACCGCGGTTCAACCGCAACCGAGAAATGCTTGCCAATAGCGTAGTTCACTCCCATTCCCAAAGTTCCTGCAATATTGAAGGTTGAGATATCCGCAGTTTCGCCAATGTTTTGCACTCCATACATATTTTCTAAATAAGCGTTGTTGCCCACAACAATACCCGTATTTACACCAGTTAAAAGTTCAACGCCAATTTTACGATCAATCACACGATAACGCACACACAACGGAATTTCCATAAATTCAAATACTTGCGAAAACTCCCCATTGGGAACCACCAAATTTGCCTCATTTGCACCGATGGCTTCAAAATCGCGGTTGATTTCGGCGCCCCTCGGCGTTTCTGAAATTTGTATAACACCAGCGACGCTGTTCATGGCAAGACTGTTGTTTTCAACCTGCACCTTGTTACTGACAAACGATTTATCGGCAGGTGAAGCGAGATAATCGTAGTTTTCATCGCGCACAAAAAAATTGGCTGAATTATCGGTTTGCTGCCCGTTTTGGGCATAGTAAATTCCACTTTCAATAATCCACCTTTTACTGGTTTTATACTGAACCGAAAAACCGCCGCCAATATTTGTATTACCATCACTGCCCGTGTAATTCATGTTTTGGGCATAAGTTTCGGAGTAGCTTGATGAATACGATGAATATCCCGGGGCAACATACATACCCATTTTCCAGTTGTTATCCGACTTTGAAACTCCGTTTAATTTCCTTACGTTTTCTGCTATTAAAAGCGCTTCCTGCTCTGAAATATCTTTTACTGAATTAGTAGCTTTGTGCCAGGCAAGTTCGTTATTAAATTGCTGAATTTGAGCAATCTGAATATTTATACCTGGCAACTTTTTGAAGTTCAAACTCTCTCGCGAAGTTGACTTAAAATCAGATACTGCCGTTTTATTTAAATCTGTTTTTGAGCTCACCGGCAAAGCTGCTGCCAGTTGTTTTGTTTTCGTGTTACTAATTCGATTTGTGTTTTCTTTGTTTGATTCCGCTGACAATATATTTTCATCATTTGTTTCTTCTGGATGAATTGCTGTTTTAGCCTCGTTTTTTTCGGTTTGAATTATTTCGCTGTTTACAATTTTCCTTTTATCATCTTTCAAATTTTCGTTAAAATACCATCCGGCTAAAAATGCAAGCACAACAACTGCTGCTGCCGATATCCAACCCATGAAAACCATGCGGTTTTTGCGGCGTCCGGCTGCCAATTGCAATTGTACATTATCCCAAATATGTGGCGGCGGCGTTGCCTGGAAATTTTCCAGTTTTTCGCGGATAATATTTTCTATGTTTTTTTCGTCTTTCATTTTCTACAAAAATTTGGTTTGCCATTTTTCCATTCAAACCATTATGCCGAATAATTTTTAGTGGATTCTGTTTCGCCATAAAGTTCTGTCACTTTTCGTTTTAAAATATCTTTTGCCCGTGCCAGGTTCGATTTCGATGTTCCTTCCGTAATCTGCATTAATTCACTGATTTCCTTGTGGTTCATTCCTTCCATCACAAAAAGGTTGAAAACCATCCGGTATCTCGGCGGTAATTCCTGAATCAGTTCTATTAACTCGTCGGCCGTAATTTTTTCAATAATATCATTCGAATAATTCTTCGTTTCGAATACATTCAAATCATCAACAGGATAAATCATGTGTTGTTTTCTGAATTTTTCGAGCGACACATTCACCATAATTTTTCTTACCCAGCCTTCCAAAGAACCTTCGTGCCTGAAGTTTTTCATGTAAGCAAAAACCTTTATAAATCCCTCCTGCAAATTATCTTCAGCCTCGGTTGTGTCTTTTGCATAACGCAAACACACCCCAAACATTTTTGGCGCCAACATGCGGTACAAGGTTTCCTGAGCGCGAACATTCCCTGAAACACATTCCTCAACAATATTTTTTAAATCTTCCAAATTTTGTTTGCCGATGTTCGCCCAAAATTAAGGATTATTACTTTTATTTTTTAAAATTCAGGTTTAATACCCCGCACCTCACTGCTTGACAAAATGCTTTTACAACCGATAGATGAAATGAGCCTGACATTGGTTGCGTGGGCGGTAAAATATTATTCCGACGCAACCTTAAACAGTAACAATCCGTCTTAAAAAATAAAAAGAATGAAAATCCTTTTAAATCAGAATAAAAACAAAATTTTATACGTTTAAACAAAAAATGAAAACTATGAAAACACTATTAACAATTTTTACTGTTTTGGCGCTTTGTACATTTAGTTCGTGCCAGACAGATGATTCAAATACAGGCGAAAACAAAACCATCAATCTCGATGAGAAATCGGCGCAACTGATTGAAGCCGACAATACTTTCGGGCTCGAACTGTTTCAGAAAATCAGAAAAGAAAGCGACAAGGAAAACATCATGATTTCGCCGCTTAGTATTTCGGTAGCTTTTGCAATGGCGTATAATGGCGCCGACAAAGACACAAAAACCGAAATGGAGAAAGCCATGAATCTCAACGGGCTGACGACCGAGCAAATCAATAATTCCTACAAAACACTGATAAAAGCATTGCAATCGCTCGACGAAAAAGTGGTTTTTGAACTGGCCAACGCCATTTTTTATGCCGATGGCTTTACGGTGAAACCCGATTTTCTGAACATCAATAAAACAGTTTATGATGCTGAGGTGACCAAACTTCAATTTAATTCGCCCTCGGCTGTGGAAACCATAAACAAATGGGTTGCGGATAAAAC
>JBBIVS010000008.1:0-263 GCA_037439605.1 Draconibacterium sp.
AATAATTAGCGGAACCGGAAGTGTGCTTGTGTTTTTACCGAATATTCTTATACTGTTTTTGTTTATTTCGTTGCTCGAGGGCACGGGTTACATGGCCCGCGCGGCATTTATCATGGATAAAATCATGCACCGGTTTGGGCTTCACGGGCGTTCCTTTATTCCCCTGATTATGGGTTTCGGCTGCAACGTTCCGGCAATTCTCGCAACACGTTCAATGCGTAACAAAGGCGACAGGATTCTCACCATGTTAATCATCCCGTTCA
>JBBIVS010000008.1:317-7742 GCA_037439605.1 Draconibacterium sp.
TTTTCGATAAATATCAGCCATTTTATTTAATGGGAATTTACGCCGTTGGCATTTTTTTCGCGTTTTTAACTGCCCAAATTCTGAATAAAACTTTTTTCAGGAATAAGGAAACCCCTTTTGTTATGGAGTTGCCAACTTACAGGCTTCCCACATTAAGGAATGTAATATATCATATGTGGGATAAAACCAAACACTACCTCAAAAAAATTGGCACTATAATATTAATAGGTGTAATTATCGTATGGGCGCTCGAATATTTTCCCAGGGAAACAAAAAATACAGAAAGTATAAAAACTGAAATTCAAAAAGTTGAAAACAACAACATATTATCTTCAGAAGAAAAGGAGAATACCCTCACTCAATTATATATGCAAATGGAGTCGGACAGACTAACCAACTCATATCTTGGCAAGTTCGGTAAATTGATTGAACCGGTGATGCGCCCGCTTGGTTTCGATTGGAAAATGAGTATTGCCTTGCTGGCAGGCCTTCCGGCAAAAGAAATTGTAATCAGCACAATGGGTGTTTTGTACCAAACCAGCAACGATGAAACTACGGTAAACCTGCAGCAGAAATTAAGAAACGAAAAGTTTGAAACGGGCAAAAACAAAGGCCTGCCGGTTTTTACAATGCCAACAGCGCTTGCTTTTTTGGTATTTATACTGATATATTTTCCGTGTATCGGTGTTGTGGTTACAATAAAAAATGAATCAGAATCCTGGAAATGGGCTTTATTTGCAGTATTTTACACAACTTCGCTGGCATGGATTGCTGCATTTTTAGTTTATAATATCGGTAACTTAATGGCTTAATATGATTCAGGAGATTATTACATTCATGATTATTGGGGCTGCAATTGCACTGGCAATTTCGAAATCGGTGGGCAAATTGAAGGGAAAAAAGCGTCATCAAAAAAAGCCTGATTTTAAAAATGAAACTTTCACAATGCAACACAATTGTTCCGGCTGTTCAGCCGAATGTGTTCTGAGAAATTCGCCAAAACTGACCATTGAAAAAAACAAGGAATTATGCCGTGAAATTGAAATCAGGCAAAAATTATAACATTTTTAAATTGCGGATTGTCTCTTCAGGACTTTTTGATTTGAACACAAAACTACCGGCCACCAGAACATCGGCGCCATTGTCAAAAAGCTTTTTCCCTGTTTCATAATTTACCCCTCCATCAACTTCAATTAAACAATCGGGATTACTTTTTTCGATGAGAGATTTGAGTTGCCTGACCTTTTTATAGGTATTTTCGATAAATACCTGCCCGCCAAAACCAGGATTGACCGACATGAGCAGCACCATATCCAATTCAGCAATTATGTCTTCCAAAACCGCCACAGATGAATGTGGATTTAAACAAACACTGGCTTTTATTCCAAGATTTTTGATGTGTTGAACAGTGCGGTGCAAATGAGTACATGCCTCATAATGAACAGTAATAATTGACGCACCGGCTTTAACAAACGAACCAATCAGCGCATCAGGATTAACAATCATCAAATGCACATCCAAAGGTTTTCGGGCAATTTTATTTACGTGCTCTATTACCGGAATTCCAAATGAAATGTTGGGAACAAACACACCATCCATTACATCGAAATGGATAAAACCCGCTTCACTTCGGTTGATCATTTCAATATCGTTTCCAAGATTGTTAAAATCGGCCGACAAAATGGATGGTGCAATAATTCGACTCATGACAATAAACCTGTTATTTCCCAAGATAAGCTTTAAGCAGCCTGTTTCGAAACTGATTTTTCAATTTTTTAATGGCTTTTTCCTTTATCTGCCGAACCCGTTCGCGCGTAAGGCCAAATTCCTCCCCAATTTCCTCAAGTGTGTAAGGTTGATAACCGTTTAACCCGAAGTAACACCGGAGAATTTCAGCTTCACGTTGGCCAAGAGTGGATAATGAGCGTTCGATTTCCTTGCGCAATGAAACATTTATTAATTCCTCTTCCGGATCCAGAGAATCATCGTTAAGCATCACGTCGTATAAATTACTTGCTTCTTCATCGCGAAGTGGCGCATCCATCGAAATATGAATATTCGAAAAGTTAAGCGAATCTTCTATGATTTCAGGTTTGCTATCCATTAAAGCTGCAATCTCATCTATGGTTGGCTCGCGTTGAAACTCCTGTTCAAGTTTGTTAAAAGCCTTGTTGATTTTATTTATCGAACCTATTTTATTCAATGGAAGTCGCACGATTCTTGCCTGTTCTGCCAATGCCTGCAAAATAGATTGCCTGATCCACCAAACTGCATACGAAATAAATTTGAATCCCCGGGTTTCGTCGAAACGTTCTGCCGCTTTTATTAAACCGAGGTTTCCTTCATTAATTAAATCGGGTAAACTAAGACCCTGGTTTTGATATTGTTTTGATACCGAAACTACAAATCTGAGATTTCCTTTGATTAGGGCTTCAAGGGCTTCGCGATCACCGCTTTTAATGCGTTTGGCTAATTCGACTTCTTTTTCAGCAGACAGCAGCTCGACCTTACCAATTTCGTGCAAGTACTTATCGAGCGATAAAGTATCGCGATTCGTAACCTGTTTTGATATCTTAAGCTGTCTCATAAGTTAATTTTGTTAACAATAATCTGATAAACAAAGTTTTAAAGTTATATTATTTTTCTTAATATCAAATTAATTTTCTTAAACAGGTTTTAAACACAAACCGGCAATAAAAAACCAACTAATTTTTCAACACACTTCATGAAATAAATATTCTCTAAAAACGTCATATTCACTGTTCAATGATGTGCTTTTTTTATCACCTTTCAAAAAAGCAGCCAGTTTTTCAGGCATTTGTGCATTTCCTTTCCCAATTGTTTCTTCCACCGTTTCGGTAAATTTTGCCGGATGCGCAGTTTCCAGAAAAACTCCAACCTGTTTTTCCGTTAAATTTTCTTTAAGCGCCTCAAATCCGCAAGCTCCATGAGGATCACATAAATAGCCGTATTCCGTGTAAACCCTTTTCAGAATTTCCCTGATTCTTTCATCGGTATACCAACTCCCTTTTATTATTCCTGAAATCGTATTATGCGAATAATTATATAAATCCAGAATTCGGGCAAAATTGCTTGGCGCCCCCACATCCATTGCATTTGCAATTGTTTCAACCGAAGGCCGCGATTGGTAATTTCCTGTTTTGAGATATTCAAAAACCACGTTGTTGGCATTATTCGATGCAATAAATTTTGCCACTGGCAACCCCATTTCACGGGCAAAAAGTCCGGCTGTAATATTTCCAAGATTACCGCTTGGAACAGAAAAAACCAGCTCTTTATTTTCCAAAGCTCCTTGCTCTTTCAACCGTGCATAAGCATTGAAATAATAAAATGCCTGTGGTAAAAAACGGGCAACATTGATTGAATTGGCCGAAGTCAGAATCAGTTTTTCATTCAGTTCAGCATCCAAAAAAGCAGATTTAACCAACCGCTGGCAATCATCGAAAGTACCATCGATTTCAAGTGCGGTTATGTTTTTGCCCAGGGTTGTAAATTGCGATTCCTGTATTTTGCTCACTTTTCCTTTGGGATACAAAACAAAAACATGAATGCCCTCCACTCCCAGAAAACCGTTAGCCACCGCACTGCCCGTATCTCCTGAAGTAGCTACGAGCACATTGACCTGTTTTTCGCGATCGCTTAAAAAATAGTTCAGCATCCGTGCCATAAAACGGGCCCCCACATCTTTAAATGCCAGTGTTGGCCCGTGAAAAAGTTCAAGTGAATAAATCGAATCGGTTACTTTTACCACCGGGCAGTTAAATTGCAAAGTGTCATAAACAATATCCTTCAGGCGGCTTTCTTCAATATCTTCTGCAAAAAACATTTTTGCCACCTCAAAGGCAATTTCCTGAAAAGTAAGATTTTGAATATTATCAAAAAAAGATGGTTCAAATTTATTGATGTGTCCCGGCATAAAAAGTCCGTTGTCAGCAGCCAATCCTTTTACAACTGCTTCTTTCAGCGAAACTTCGGGAGTATTCTTGTTTGTGCTGTAATATCTCATGTGCCGGTTCAGAACATTTTACACATTTGTTGAACTCAAAAATACTAAACAACCATTTATATCTATCCTGAAACAGTAAAGAACCATGAATGTTTAATGATCAGATAATAAATTACTGACAAAAATCATAAAATTATTTAACGTTAGCTATGACCCAAATAAGAAAGTTTTAATAAACTGGTTTCCCTGTATTATTCCGAAAGCCCCTTTTTTAACACTGAATTCATCATAAACTTCAACTTCATCAGCCTCAATCCCGGGATAATAAATCGTGAACGGAACGGGATCGTGTGTGTGGGTCTTTAATGCACAGGGCGTCGGATGATCTGGCAAAATGGCAATAGCAACTTTTTCTTCCATTTTCGAAGTTTCTTCCAAAATATACTTCACTACCCGATAATCGAGATATTCAATGGTTTTTGTTTTCAGTTCAACATTGCCTTCATGTCCGGCTTCGTCGCTGGCTTCAATGTGCAGATAAACCAAATCGCAGGTTTTAAGGGCATCAACTGCAGCTTTCGCTTTTCCTTCATAATTGGTATCATAAAGTCCGGTGGCGCCTTCAACATGTATTACTTCCATGCCTGCATAAACGCCAATTCCATGTAATAAATCGACCGCTGAAATCACTGCCGATTTTTCAATTCCGTACATTTCCTTCAGCGTTGGCATGGAAGGTTTATATCCAGGCGACCAGGGCCAAATGCTGTTAGCCGGGTCTTTACCATTCGATTTACGTTTAATATTGACAGGATGATTTTCGAGTAATTTTTGTGATATTAAAATCAACAGGTTTAATAATTCCGCCGCATCAGTTGCTTCTTCAGTTGTGGGCTGAACTAAAACATCCTTAAACGGTGTTCCGGGAACATCGTGCGGTGGAGTGCAAATTAAATCTTTTAGCCCCTCTTTTATTACCAGTAAATGGCGATATGAAACCCCGGGATAAAACCGGATAATATCACTTCCCAGTTTTTCATTTAAAAAATGAATCAATTCGGTTGCCTCGGCACTGGAAATATGCCCGGCTGAATGGTTTTTTATTTTTTCATCTTCAATGGTAAGCAAATTGCAGCGAAGCGCCAAATCGCCGGGCTGCAGGGTAACTCCCATGCTTGCAGCCTCAAGGACTCCCCTGCCTTCAAAAACTTTTTCAACATCATAACCCAATACAGCCATATTGGCGATTTCGCTCCCGGGGTGCATTGTTTTGGGTACTGTTATGTACAAACCCGATTTGCCATGTTTCGCAAGCCAGTCGATGTGCGGCTTGTGCGCCATTTGCAAAGGGGTCTTTCCGCCATAATTTTCAAGAGGCTCGTCTGACATTCCATCGCCGAGTATAATTATGTACTTCATTAATTTCTGTTTTAAATATTTGATACCCTGATTAAATCGGCAAAAACACCCGCCGCAGTAACCGATGCGCCGGCGCCGTAACCCTTAATCAGCATCGGGAACTGGTGATACCTTTCGGTGGTGTACATAACCAGGTTGTTGCTTCCTTCCAAATCGTAAAACGGGTGTTTGGCATCCACTTCCTGCAAACCGGTTTCAGCAATTCCATTTTCGAACCGTGCCACAAACCGCCATTTTTTGTTTTCTACCTGCAGTTTTAACCGTTTTTGTTCAAAATCATTATCCAGTCCCGAAATGTTTTTCCAAAAATCGTCAAGTGAACCTTCAAAAAATGAATCGGGGATAAAACGGGTTATCCTTATTTCATCCATTTCGATTCGATACCCCGATTCGCGGGCCAGTATCAGGATTTTCCTGGCAACATCAACCCCGCTTAAGTCAATTCGCGGGTCAGGTTCTGAATATCCCTGTTCTTTTGCCATTTTAATGGTGGCGCTCAATGGTATTTCAGCCGAAATAGTATTGAAAATAAAATTCAGTGTTCCGGAAAGAACCGCTTCAATTTTAAGTATTTTATCACCTGAATTGACAAGGTCGTTCAATGTGTTAATGATTGGCAATCCCGCGCCAACATTGGTTTCGAACAAGAATTTAACCCCTTTTTGTTTGGCTGTTTTTTTAATCTCGGCATAATTTTCATATTCTGAAGATGCTGCCGCTTTGTTGGCAGTTACAATTGAAATATTAGATCGCAGAATATCTTTGTAAATGGAAGCAACTTCATCGGAAGCTGTGCAATCAACAAATACCGAATTGTAAATATTCATCGCTTTAATTTCGCCGGCAAATCCTTGCAGAGATGACACTTTACCCGATTTTTCAAGGATTTCGCGATAACTGGCAATATCAATACCATCGCGGTCAAAAACCATTTTGCGCGAATTAGCTACTCCGGTAAGTTTTATTTTAAGGTGTTTTTCGCGCAGTAATTCATCCTGCTGTTTTTGTAACTGCTGAAGTAAATTACCGCCAACAGTGCCTATTCCCATCATAAAAACATTCAGTTCAATATTTTGCGACAGGAAAAACGATTCGTGAACAACATTTAAAGTTTTACGCAAAACATCATTCCTGACAACCCACGAAATGTTTAACTCTGAGGCTCCCTGTGCAATGGCAATTACATTTACACCACTTTTCCCAATTGTTGAAAACAGTTTACCTGCAATACCGGTAGAATGTTTCATATTTTCGCCTACAATTGCCACAATGGAAAGGTCGGTTTCAATAGCGATTTTATTGATTTGCCCGTTTGCAATTTCCTTTTCAAAATCGGTTTGAATGGCTGTCCGGGCAATATCAACTGCTTTCTCCTCTATGGCAATGCTTATCGAATTTTCTGATGAGGCCTGTGAAATCAGGATAACATTTACATTTTCGCGTGCCAGTGCGGTGAATAACCGCATCGAAATTCCGGTGACGCCAACCATCCCGATTCCCTGCAACGTAACCAGGGCGATTCCCGAAATAGATGAAATACCTTTGATAATTCGGTCGGCGCCGTTTACAGCGCTCTGAGAAATCCTTGTTCCCTGATGTTCCGGTTCGAAAGTGTTCTTAATCAGAATCGGTATCCGTTTTTGATACACCGGAAGAATGGTTGGCGGATATATCACCTTTGCCCCGAAATGCGATAATTCCATTGCCTCTGAATAAGTTAGTTCCGGAATGGTATATGCTTTGCTGATTATACGCGGGTCGGCTGTCATAAAACCGTTTACATCGGTCCATATTTCAAGGATTTCAACATCGAGTGCGGCAGCAATAATTGCAGCAGTGAAATCAGAACCTCCCCTTCCAAGCGTGGTGAACTCGCCTTTTGCATTTTTCGAAATAAATCCGGGAACAACCGCAACTCCTTTAAAACCTGAAAAAATATCCTGAATATTTTTATTGGTAAGTTTAAAATCCACCGCAGCTTTTCCAAAATTGCTGTCGGTTCTTATGAATTCTGAAGAATCAAATCGATGGGCGCCAAT
>JBBIVS010000008.1:7773-17787 GCA_037439605.1 Draconibacterium sp.
CGTTCGCCTATGCCGGCAATCCTGTCGAGCGTTTTTGCAGTAAGCTCGCCCACCAGCGTAATTCCGGTTAATATCTGTTCCAGCTCATCAAGAAGCCCGGTAACAATTTGTTTAATCGTACCTGAACCATTGAAAAGCGAATGAATTACCTCTTCGTGACGGTTCTTAATTTCTTCCAAATCCCGATGAAAATCAGGTGCCCCAATTGAAGCATTCCGGGCAGCAACCAGTATTTTATCGGTTATTCCACCCAACGCAGATACAACAACAATTACATCATCTGTCTGACTTTTTACAATTGCATTTACTTTTCTGATATTTTCAGCCGAGCCAACCGAAGTTCCGCCAAATTTTAAGACCTTCATTTTAACTTTTGTATAAGGTTAAAAAAAAACCGGATGAATCGACAGAAGCGGTTCACCCAGTATTACTGTCAGATTAAATAAAATTATACTATTGCAGTTTTTCCTGTAATTGCTTCAACAATCTTTGTTTCCAGTTCCTGTGCCAGTTCCGGATTATCAACAATTAATTTACGAACTGTATCGCGACCCTGACCAAGTTTGGTTTCGCCGTAACTAAACCACGAACCGCTCTTTTTTATGATGTTGCATTGTACGCCTAAATCAACAATTTCTCCTGACTTAGAGATTCCTTCACCATACATGATATCAAACTCGGCTTTTCGGAAAGGCGGGGCTACTTTATTTTTCACCACTTTTACCCTTACATTGTTTCCCTGAACTTCTTCTCCATCTTTCACCTGACCAGTCTTCCTGATATCTAAACGAACTGATGCATAAAACTTTAAAGCATTTCCACCGGTTGTGGTTTCCGGGTTTCCGAACATCACCCCGATTTTTTCGCGCAACTGGTTTATAAAAATGCAACAGGTTTTAGTTTTACTGATGTTAGCGGTAAGTTTACGAAGTGCCTGCGACATTAAACGGGCTTGCAATCCCATTCTCGAATCGCCCATTTCGCCTTCGAGTTCGGCTTTTGGCGTTAATGCAGCCACCGAGTCGATTACGATGATATCAATTGCCCCCGAATGCACCAGGTTGTCAACTATTTCCAGCGCTTGCTCGCCATTATCGGGCTGAGAAATAAGGAGTTCATCTATATCAACTCCAAGATTTTTAGCATAATACGGATCGAATGCATGTTCGGCGTCAACAATTGCTGCAATTCCGCCAGCTTTTTGGGCTTCGGCAATGGCATGGATGGCAAGTGTGGTTTTTCCCGACGATTCAGGCCCAAATATTTCAATGATCCTGCCTTTCGGATAACCTCCAACCCCAAGCGCAACATCAAGTGCAATTGAGCCTGACGAAATTGCAGCAACTTCGTCAACTGCACGGTCGCCAAGACGCATAATCGAACCTTTGCCGTAACTCTTTTCAATTTTGTCCATTGTAAGCTGAAGCGCCTTCAGCTTTTCCTTATTCATCGCCAGTTTTTCTTCTTTTGTCATGTATTGTTTAGGTTAAATATTTAACGCTTCTATAATTTGTTTTGTATGGTTACCCGTATCAACCTTTTCGAAAACCGCTTCAATAATGCCATTTTCATTTATTACATAAGTTGTTCTGAGCACACCCATGTATTTTTTGCCGTACATGCTTTTTTCGCCCCAGGCACCGTAAGCTTCAAGAATTTCATTTTTTGTATCGGCAATTAAATTGAATTTTAACCCGTACTTATCGATGAATTTCAGGTGCGACTTTTCGTTATCAGGGCTAACACCTACAATGTCGTATCCTTTGTTCAGCCACATTTCATAATTGTCGTTCAAATTGCACGACTCGGCAGTGCACCCGGGTGTATTGTCTTTCGGATAAAAATAAAGAATGAGTTTTTTCCCTTTAAAATCATTTAAACTGATTTTTTTTCCATCCTGATTGATTCCTTCAAATTGGGGAGCTAAGTCTCCTGCAGCTAATTTTGACATAATAATTACGGTTTTAAAAGTTTTACAAATATATGTTATAAATGATAAATCTCAGCTTCTTTACAATTCATTATTTATGAACGAAATGCCCGTGAATTTAAACAGGAGCACCGTTTTTTTTGTATTTTTACGCTAACAATGTTTGAACACAGTTATGCATCATAAATTAGTTATATCAGTTTTAACAATAATAAATCTGGTTTTGTTTGTACCGAAATGGCCAAATGCAAAACCAAATCAGGAGAACCCGCTAACCAAAGCTATTTTATTATTTGACAAGCGAAATTTCAGGGAAGCAGAAACGCTTTTCAGGAAAATACTCGATGAAAGGCCTGATGATTTTATGGTTAATTATTTTTACGGAGCATGCCGCACCGAAAACGGATATTACACGGATCAGGATTTAGCGTACCTTTTAAAAGCAAGCAAAGAAGTAACCCCACTTGACATTGACTATTATTTCGGGATTCAGTATCATGCAAAAAATCAATGGGATAAAGCAATGGCTCATTATAAACTTTATAAAAACGTGGCCAGCGCAAACGACCAGGAAAAGGTAAATTTAAGTTTGAAGATGGATCAGTGTGCAAATAAAATCAATCCGTTTAAAAATAATGAAACAGTTGCTGAAAGTGACGAACCGGCGGCGGCATTGGTTACAGCGGCTGCAGTTTCTGCTGAAAATATCACAGAAATTAAATCAAATGAATTTGATGCTAAAAATGACAGCATATCTCAGGTGAACGAAACTGAACAAACCACAACACCAGAAGAACTGGCAGAAGTTACACCTGATTATCAAACCGCTAAACCGGAACAAAAAGAAGAAATAATAAATTTTAACATCAACAGCCAAATTACATATTTGTATTTTTCCAATTTTAAGACCGATGAAGGTAAAATATATTTTAATGAAGGAAATTCAAAGCAAAAAGAACTGGATGAAATAATTCAACAAACTGAAAATTTGCGCGAAAAATACAAATCATCAAAATCGTGGTCTGAAAAAGATTCAATCGGGAAACAAATTCTTGAACTGGAAGGCCAGGCATACGAATTAAAAACAGTTGTAAAACAGTTGTTGATGCAGGCTAAAACTGCAGAAAGCGGATACTGGCAAAATGCCACCCCTCAGGAAACAGAAAGTTTTATCAGTGAACTGAATGCTGCACAACAGGAAATCAATGCCAGAAAAACGTCCCAGGTTGATAGTGTCTCTGTTCCGGCAGAATTGTTGATTCATCCGGTAGCTGCCAGTGAAAATACTTCCGAAAGGCCCGCCCCCAAATCAAAATCAACGGGGTTAACTTACAAAATACAAATTGGCGCTTACAGCCGGGGTATTCCAAACAACATGAAATCTGTTTTCAACAAAATTTCGATGATAAGAAAGGTTGAAAGTTATACCGATGTAAAAGGCGTGGTTGTTTACACCACAGGAAACTTAACAACCTACGAAGATGCGGTGGTTATGCAAAAGCAGGTTCAGCAGGAAGGGATAAAAGATGCAGTTATAGCAGCTTACATCAACGAAAAAAGAATACCTTTGGAACAGGCAAAAGAAATAGAAAAAGAGAAATGACGTCAAAAGAAATAAAAAGGAAATATTCAGGAAAATCGGAAAATGCTTCGGTCAAAGATAATTTCCTGATATTGCACAATGATGATTTACACTCGTTTGAGTATGTTACCAATGCCCTGATTGAAATTTGCGGGCACACTTTCGAACAGGCCTCGCAATGTACACTGATTACACATTACAAAGGGAAATGCGACATTAAAAAGGGAGGGTTTAACATTTTAAAACCTTTAAAAGACGCTTTAAACGAAAGAAATTTAAACGCCACAATTGACTGATATGGATGTTCTTGCCATTGTTTTGCTCATTTTCCTCGGCATTGTATTGCTGTTAATTGAATTTACAGTAATACCGGGTGTTACCATTGCCGGAATCGGAGGATTTTTAATGCTTGCCGCCAGCGTTTACATTGCTTTTACCGACCTGGGCAATGTAGCCGGATTTATAACTTTGGCAATTGTTTTGGTTTTATCGCCCATTTTGATTTATTATTTTTTTAAATCGAGGGCAGGTAGAAAAATGATACTTGAATCGGAAATTGACAGTAAAATTGAAAATTTCAGCCCCGAAAAGTTAAAAGCGGGCGATGTTGGAAAAACAATTGGCCGCCTGGCGCCAATGGGAAAAATAAAAGTGAATGGAGAAGTTGTTGAAGCACAGTCGAATGGTAGTTTTATCGATCATCAGACAGATATCAGGATTGTAAAAATACATCAGAATAAAATAATTGTTGAACCAATAAAAGTAGAATAAAATGATTGAATCAATCGGTTTATTAGGATTTATGATTGCAGTAATTGTATTATTATTTATAATGCTGTACTTCATTCCAATCGGGCTCTGGTTTTCAGCGCTCGTTTCAGGCGTTAAAATTTCGCTGTTGCAACTGTTTTTAATGCGTTTCCGGAAAGTTCCACCGGGAGTAATTGTTCGTGCATTGATTGAAGGTACCAAAGCGGGAGTACCTCTAAACCGCGATGCGCTTGAAGCCCATTTTCTTGCCGGCGGCCATGTTGCAAGGGTGGTTCATGCGCTGGTATCTGCGTCAAAGGCAAACATCGATCTAACGTTTAATATGGCCACAGCAATCGACCTTGCAGGACGTGATGTTTTTGAAGCCGTTCAAATGTCTGTTAACCCGAAAGTTATTAACACCCCACCCGTAACCGCGGTTTCAAAAGACGGGATTCAGTTGATAGCTAAAGCCCGCGTTACAGTTCGCGCCAACATTAAACAACTGGTTGGCGGCGCCGGGGAAGAAACTGTTCTGGCCAGAGTTGGAGAAGGAATTGTTTCCTCAATTGGATCATCTCACTCGCACAAATCTGTACTTGAAAATCCTGATTTTATTTCGCGCGTGGTTTTGGAAAAAGGTTTGGATGCAGGCACCGCGTTCGAAATTCTTTCGATTGACATTGCCGATATTGATATAGGTAAAAATATTGGGGCAGCATTACAATTGGATCAGGCCGAAGCCGATAAAAATATTGCTCAGGCAAAAGCAGAAGAACGACGTTCAATGGCTGTAGCCCTTGAACAGGAAATGAAAGCCAAAGCACAGGAAATGAGGGCAAAAGTAATTGAGGCCGAAGCTAAAATACCATTGGCGATTGCCGAAGCTTTCAAACTTGGCAACCTTGGTATTATGGATTATATGAAATATAAAAATATAATGGCAGATACTTCGATGCGCGAATCAATTGCTGGTGACGAGAAGAAAACAACCTGATTTTTCATGATTATAAATTTTGAGTCTTTCGGAGAAATCCGGAAGGCTTTTTTATTTGGTAATTTCTAATGAGAAAAATTATCTGAATTAACATTAGATTAATATATGCTGTAAAACACATATCTTAACATTGAGTTAACCTCGGTTTGAAAGATAACCCCTACTTTTGAGTCAAAGTTTTAGTTCATAAGTTTAGGTTTGATTAGTTTTATTGGTTTAGTTAGTGAAAAGGATGGGTGTTGACCTGTCCTTTTTTTCTTTATATCAGTCAGCCGCAGCTTTTCTGATTGTTTCAATCAAGGGCAGACAATGTTTAAAAAACATTTTATAACCCGCACACAAAAAATTTAAGCCAGTCTCTCCTTCGGGAGTTTCAATAAACCTGTTTTTGGGGCATTCGCCATTGCACATCGAAAACACTTCGCAGTTTTTGCAATATTCTGACAGTGTTGATGATTTCGCTTCTCCAAATATTTTTTGTTGATCGCTGTCGAGAAAATGAGAAACCGTCCTTTCACTGATGTTGCCTAAAAGATGTTCAGGGTTTACGAAATGATCACACGAATAAAAATCGCCGTTCATTTCAATTACAGGAACACCACCACAATTCACTTTAAAAATACAAAGCGTGTGTTCTTTGTCGAAAGCAGCGCGCAAAGCTTCTTCAAAAATCTGGACAGTAACTTCACCAATATCGTTTTCAACCCAGTCATCAAAAACACCAATCAAAAAATTTCCAAACGCTTCTGCTGAAACACTTTTACCTGTTACTCCGGTTTTCGAACCGGATTTTCGTTCAACCAAAGGAAGAAAAGTAATAAAACGGGCATCCAGCGATTTAAAAAACCTGTAAACCTCCAGAGGGGATTCAGAATTGAAAGTATTTACAACACATAATATCTCGGTTGTAACGTCATAATGCTTTAATAACCTGTATCCTCTCAAAACTTCAGTAAAACTGCCGTTTCCGTTTTGCTTCACCCTGAACCGGTTATGAAATTTTTCCGGCCCTTCAATACTTATCCCAACCAGAAAATTTTCTTCTTTTAAAAATTTACACCATTCATCATTAAGCAGAGTACCGTTGGTTTGAATGCCATTAATGAGTTTTTTCCCTGCCGGCAAATATTTTTTCTGAAGTCGAATCGCTTTTCGGTAAAAATCAATTCCAGCGAGCGTTGGTTCGCCGCCATGCCACGAAAACATAACAACGTCATCGGTTGTGGCTTCAATGTACTGAATGATATACTTTTCGAGCAAACTTTCATCCATTATTTTGACTTTAGATTCGCGATGTGTTTTGCTTTCACCGGAATAATAACAATAACTACATTGCAGATTACACGAGCTTCCAACCGGTTTGGCAAAAATCTGGAACTCCCTGGAAATAGTATTCATATTCAAAAATGTACTGATTGCTAAAATTAGTAAATCAAATGAATACTGTTTACCCTCCAACTATCCCATTTGGTCGAAATAATTTTTAGTTTTTGCATGTTGCTGCTTTCTTTGTTAATATTTTATCTTTGTGCCTTTAATTTTGAAAGGGAGGATTTTTTTATGAATTTAGCGCTTATCGGTTACGGGAAAATGGGAAAGGAAATTGAAAAAATTGCCGTTTCCCGCGGACATCAAATAAACCTGATAATCGATGTTAACAATCCTCAGGAGTTAAACGTTGAAAATCTCCGCAAATGCGATGTTGCAATTGAATTTACAATTCCTCATTCGGCAGTAAACAATTACAATATTTGTTTCGAGGCGGGAATTCCGGTGGTGAGCGGTACAACCGGCTGGCTTGGCAAAAAAGATGAAGTAATTAAAAACTGCACCGAAAAAAACGGAACCTTTTTTTACAGCAGTAACTTTTCACTGGGTGTTAATTTGTTTTTCGAACTGAACAGAAAACTGGCGCAGTTAATGGCCAACCGAAACGAATACAGTGTTGAACTGACCGAAGTTCACCACATTCATAAATTAGATTCACCCAGCGGAACCGCTATCAGCCTGGCCGAAGATATGCTGGAAATACTTCCCGGTAAAACTGGTTGGGTGAATGATAAAACCCCTTCAGAAAACGAATTGAACATCAAATCGGAACGCCGTGATGAGATACCCGGAATTCATACCATAAAATATGAATCTGAAGTGGATTACATTGAAATCACTCACAGTTCAAAAAGCCGCAAAGGCCTGGCATTTGGGGCAGTACTTGCCGCCGAATATTGCCTTGGGAAAAAAGGTATCCTCACAATGAAAGATTTACTGAACATCTAATTTTAATACAATACAATGAAAGAAATACTTTCAAACAAATGGTTTAAATTCGCTACTGTTGGCGGACTTTATCTGCTGTGGGTCATCTGGATGGGAAATTTCTGGTGGTTACCCGGACTTGGCGTAATTTTCGACATGTACATCACGGAAAAAGTACACTGGGCTTTCTGGAAAAAGAAAAATCCGCCAAACGGAAAACAAACCAAATTGGTTGAATGGATTGACGCAATTATTTTCGCTGTAATTGCCGCCACTTTTATACGCATGTTTTTTATTGAGGCTTACACAATCCCAACTTCGTCGATGGAAAAGTCATTGCTCGTGGGCGATTACCTGTTTGTGAGCAAAACCGCGTACGGACCGAAAACGCCAAATACACCGCTGTCGTTTCCGTTTGTTCATAACACCATGCCGCTAACAAAAGGCAAAAAATCATATCTCGAATGGATTAAAAGGCCATATCACCGGATGGCAGGTTTTGGAAAAATTAAAAACGACGATGTCGTGGTTTTTCATTTCCCTGAAGGAGATACGGTAGCAATGAATATTCAGGCGGCAAGTTACCACCAGTTGGTGAGGGATTATGGCCGCGAAAGGGTTTGGACCGACAAACGTAATTTTGGTGAAATTGTATCGCGACCGGTTGATAAACGAGAAAATTACATTAAACGCTGCGTGGCAATTCCGGGTGATGAAATAAAGATGGAACGCGGACAGCTTTTTATAAACGGAAAACCGCAGCAAAAACTGCCCGGGATGCAGCACAATTACATAGTAACTACAAATGGAACAGCTATCAATCCGAAGGCGTTGGATAAACTAAAAATTGCCGAAGACGATAGGGACGTATTTTCGAGCGAGCAATATAAATTCCCTCTGACCGAAGAAAATGCAGCCAAATTAAAAGAATTTTCAAATGTCGTATCAGTTGAAAAAATAACGCAGGAACCCGGCATCTGGGAAACCGGTATTTTCCCTTCGCACAGGAATTTTCAATGGAATTTGGATAATTTCGGCCCGGTTAATATTCCTGCCAAAGGTCAAACCGTTCAACTTACAGTTGATAATTTACCTATGTACAAGCGTATTATCAGTGTTTACGAAGGTAATAAACTGGAAGTAAACGGCAGTGAAATAAAAATTAATGGTGAAGTTGCAACAAGCTACACTTTTAAAATGGATTACTACTGGATGATGGGCGACAACCGGCACAACTCGGCCGACTCGCGCTACTGGGGCTTTGTACCTGAAGACCATGTGGTTGGAAAGGCAAAATTCATTTGGCTTTCGATGGATAAAGACAAAAGCTTCCCGGCAAAAATCAGGCTGGGCAGGATGTTCAGGGGGATACATTAGTTCAGAGTTCAGAGCCTGCCTGTCGGCAGACAGGTTCAAAGTTCAGAGTTGTTAAAGATATTTTTCATTCCTGATACTTGATTTTCTGTATCTTAGGGCGTTTCAAAATATAAATTCATTACAGGATGACTGGAAACTTTCATCCTTTTTGTTTATCTTCACTTTTCAAATTAATTAAAAATGAGTGCATTGTTAATTTTTGGATTGATTCTGGCCATTTTGGTGGTGATTTTCACTTTGCAAAATCCGGCTGAAGTTACAATCAGTCTTTTCTTTTGGGAAATTAAAGATGCTCCTCTGGCATTGGTTATTTTGTGCTGTATTGCACTGGGTTATTTTGTCGCTGTCATTTATTTATATCCAAAAATCCGGAATCTGAGAAACGAAAACAAAAAGCTGACAAAGACGAATAGTTTACTGGATGAAAAACTGACAACCATGCAAGCCCGATTAAAAAAGGAGGAAGATGACAATCCGTTGGGCATTGAAATGGGCAAAATAGATGACAATTTTTCGCTGTTTAATAATTTATAGTGTCTGTTTAAAAACCTGAACAAATATTTCATTTTAAAGCGCAAATTAATATAGAAAACATGAAAACATGTCCAAACTGCCATGTAGAAGTTGAACCCACCTTTAATTTATGCTGGAATTGCAATTACAGCTTTACCGAAAATAAAGTTGTTGAATTTTTTGAAGAAAAGCCCGGAAGCCGCGATATTGACTGTTTACGGTGTGCAGTGCCGATGCGTTTTGCCGGAAATTTCGATTTTCACGAAGGCACAAACTTTGCCGCTTTGGGTTCACTGTTCGAAATTTTTGTAAACCGCGAATCATTCGATTTGTATTTGTGCCCCAAATGCGGGAAAGTGGAATTTTTTAGTCCTCAATGATTTCTACAATAAAAATGATAAATACCGTTTTACTCAGTACAGCTTATTTTGGACCTATTCACTATTATTCCGTTTTCGTAAAAACTAAATTGGTTTACATTGAACAGTTCGAGAATTTTATTAAACAAACCTACCGTAACCGATGTGTAATTCTCGGCGGAAACGGGCCGATTCAGCTTATTGTGCCGGTAGTAAAGGGGCGCGGGCCAAAAATACTAATCAAGGACCT
>JBBIVS010000009.1:0-4528 GCA_037439605.1 Draconibacterium sp.
ATCCAGTAGCGAACTGTTTCGTGGCCCAATGATGCGGTGGATTGCGCAATTTCGCACTCGTGATGTGGAAAAGTCAAATCCATTCCACCGCCGTGAATATCGAATTGTTCGCCTAAATATTTGGTGCTCATTGCCGAGCATTCCAGATGCCAGCCGGGGAAGCCATCGCTCCATTTCGACGGCCACTTCATAATATGCTCGGGTGATGCCTTTTTCCAAAGTGCAAAATCAAACGAATTTTTCTTTTCGCTTTGACCCTCCAACACCCTTGTGTTTGTTTTTATATCATCGAGATTTCTACCTGATAGCTTTCCGTAATTAAATGACTGATTGTATTTTTCAACATCGAAATACACCGAACCGTTGGATTCATAACCAAATCCGTTTTCCACAATTGATTCAATCATCAGCTGCTGTTCAATAATATGACCCGATGCGCGGGGTTCAATACTGGGTGGCAAAACATTCAACTGTTCCATATTGTAATGGAAAGAGTTCATGTATTTTTGAACCACTTCCATGGGTTCGAGTTGTTCAAGCCGGGCTTTTTTTGAAATTTTGTCTTCCCCTGAATCTTCAACCTCGTCTTCCAGATGGCCGACATCAGTAATATTTCGCACATACCGAACTTTGTAACCTAAAAATGTAAGATACCGGAATAGCAAATCGAATGTAATATTGGGGCGGGCATGACCCAAATGCGAATCGCTGTAAACGGTTGGCCCGCATACATATAAACCAACTTTGCCTTCAACCAGCGGTTTAAAAATCTCTTTTTTTCGCGATAAGGTGTTATAGATTACAAAATCGGTATTCATTTTAAAAATGAATTTAATTATATCGTTTCAGGATTTTGCCCCTGGCTATCTTCAACTTCATTTTCTTCGATTTTATTAAAATATTTACGGTAAAAAACTAAAATCGAAAAAATACCAACCGTAATTGCTGAATCGGCAATATTAAAGACCGGGCGAAAAAAAATAAATTCATTACCACCGAAATAAGGTATCCAACTTGGGTAATGTCCATTTATCAGGGGGAAATAAAACATATCCACAACTTTTCCATGAAGAAAAGTTTCGTAACCTCCGCCTTCAGGAAAAATGGTGGAAACCTGTCCGTAGCTATGCTCGAAAATCATCCCGTAAAACAAACTGTCTATAATATTGCCAATTGCACCGGCAAAAATGAGCGAAATACTTGCGATAAATCCAAATGGAATATCGCTGCGTTTTGCCAGTTTGAAAAGGTACCAGCCAATGGCAATCACGGCAATAATCCGAAAAATACTTAAAAACATTTTTCCATATTCACCCGCAAACTCGAAACCAAAAGCCATTCCGTTGTTCTCAACAAAATGAAGAATAAACCAATCTTTAAACACTACATATTCATCACCAATTGACATTGTAGTTTTCACCCAGATTTTTAAAACCTGGTCGGCAATCAGAATAACAAAAATGATTATCAACGATTTGATTGTACGTGTCATGACTTTTTTATCAAATAAAAATGCTCCCGGAAAATCTCTTTAATGAATCATCCGCGGAGCACTTTCAAATATTTTTCAACTTACCTCTGATTCATTTTCGCATCCATCGAAAGCGTTGCATGTGGCACTGCACGAAGTCTTTCCTTGCTGATTAACTTACCGGTTTCGCGACAAATACCGTATGTTTTATTTTCAACACGCACCAATGCTGCTTGCAAATGCTGAATAAATTTTAACTGTCGCTGAGCCAGTTTTCCGGCTTCCTCCTTTGAAAGTGTGGCAGCTCCTTCTTCAAGAACTTTGAAAGTTGGAGACGTGTCCTGTGTATCGTTACCGTCACTTTGTGTCAGAGAGGTCTTGTACATCTCGTAATCACTTTGGGCAATTCTGAGCTTTTCCAAAATCAGTTCTTTGAATTCTTTTAATTCCTCGTCTGAATATCTGTTCTTCGTTCCCATAATAAAAGGGTTTAAAAATTTAAATACAGTTTTAAAGCGACCTAAATTAGTAAAATTTTAATACTAAAATCAGGTTATTCAACATTTCAATTTTCCGCACGCTCAACTAATATCCGTGCGAATAATTCTTTGTCAATCTCAACTTCCCTTACATCAATATCATTCAGGCTATCAACCAGTTCTAATTGATTTGCTAAAGTTTGCGCGCAAATATAATCTTTATAATTTAAAATTGCCTTATTAAATTCTTCGCCTTTAACTATTGTTAAGGTTATACGGTCGGTAACTTCAAAGTTACTTTCCTTTCTGATATTTTGAATTTTATTAATAAACTCACGTGCGAATCCTTCTTCCTTTAATTCCTCTGTAACATTAATATCCAGCGCCAAAGTTAATTGTCCCTCAGATGCAACCGTCCATCCCGGAATATCCTCAGTATGAATTTCAATATCTTCAAGTGTAATTGTAACTTTTTCAACGCCTGCCTGTATTTCAAACTCACCTTTCCTTTCAAGTTCCGAAATTTCCGATTGTCCAAATTGGTTAATTGCTTCAGCAATTTGTTTCATCAGCTTCCCGAATTTTGGTCCCAATGTTTTAAAATTAGGCTTAATTTTCTTTTTAATAATTCCTGAAGCATCTGTTATAAATTCAACCTCTTTTACGTTTACTTCGGTTAAAACAATATTTTTAATTGCTTCAAATTGTTCATGAAACCGGGAATTCAAAACCGGTACAATAATTTTTGCCAGTGGCTGGCGCACTTTCAGTTTTTCCTTACGGCGTAAAGCCAAAACCATAGACGATGCTTTTTGTGCCAGATCCATTCTGTCTTCCAAATCTTTGTCAACCAGGTTTTCGTTATACGTTGGGAAATCAGCAAGGTGAACACTTTGGTCAACCTCTTTTTGAGTTACTTTATTCAGGTCGGTGTAGAGCAAATCTGCATAAAACGGTGCAATAGGCGCCATTAATTTCGCGACTGTTTCCAAACAGGTGTATAAAGTTTGATACGCTGAAATTTTATCATCGGTAAATTCCCCACCCCAATATCTTTTGCGGCTCAAACGCACAAACCAGTTACTTAAATTCTCCGAAACGAAATCAGAAATGGCACGCCCGGCACGTGTTGGCTCATAATTTTCATAGCACCAGCCAACTTCTTTCACCAGTGAATTGAGCAATGAAATTATCCAGCGGTCGATTTCGGGGCGTTTTTCAACCGGGATTTCTGCTTCCGAATACCGGAATCCGTCAACATTGGCATACAATGCAAAGAAACTGTAAGTATTATATAGTGTGCCGAAGAATTTCCTTTTTACCTCTTCCACTCCTGCAATATCGAACTTCAGATTGTCCCAGGGTTGCGCATTTGTAATCATGTACCAGCGCAGCGGATCAGAACCGTATTCTTCGATGGTTTGAAACGGATCGACAGCATTTCCCAACCGTTTCGACATTTTATTGCCGTTTTTATCGAGCACCAGTCCATTTGAAATGATATTTTTAAATGCAACCGATGGAATCATTTTCAAATTTCCATTTTCGTCTTTTTCCGGTTTTCCAATCATTGTGGCAATTGTATGAAGAGTAAAAAACCATCCTCTCGTTTGATCTACACCTTCTGCAATGAAGTCAGCAGGGAAAACAGTATTAAAATCTTCACACCACTCTGTTGGGAAGTGCCTTTGGGCATAAGGCATTGCGCCAGAATCGAACCAAACATCGATTAAATCTGGTTCGCGGAACATTTTCTGTCCCGAAGGTGAAACCAGCACAACATCATCAACAAACGGTTTGTGCAGATCTATTTTATCGTAATTTTCTTTTGAGTTATCTCCAACTTCAAATCCCTGGTATGGATTTTCGGTCATAAAACCAACTTTCATGGCCTTGTCAATTTCAGCCATTAACTCTTCGGTTGAACCAATGCAAATTTCTTCCGAACCGTCTTCCGTTCTCCAGATTGGCAGTGGCGTTCCCCAGTACCGCGAACGGCTCAGGTTCCAGTCAACCAGGTTTTCGAGCCAGTTACCAAACCTGCCCGTACCGGTGGATTGCGGTTTCCAGTTGATGGTGTTGTTCAGTTCCACCATTTTATCCTTTACGGCAGTTGTTTTAATAAACCACGAATCGAGCGGATAATATAAAATGGGTTTATCGGTGCGCCAGCAATGCGGATAGCTGTGAACGTGTTTTTCAATTTTGAATGCCTTGTTTTCCTGTTTCAGCATTACAGAAATATCAATATCCACTGTTGAAGCATCTTCTTCCAACTTATCGTCGTATTCGTTTTTTACCGAACGACCTGCAAAATCGTGATACTTTTCGGTGTTAACGTATTGTTTCACAAATTCCTCATCGAGATTTACCGTCGGGAAAAACCGTCCCTTTTTATCGACCAAAGCTTGTGTTTTGCCATCGGAATCGACCACCACCAGAGGCGAAATTCCGTTTTGTTTGGCAACCCGGTCATCGTCGGCTCCAAATGTCGGGGCAATGTGAACTATTCCGGTTCCGTCTTCTATGGTTACAAAATCGCCGGTAATTACTTCAAATGCCTTTCCCTTGGGTTTTA